>JAYVSL010000066.1:0-8173 GCA_043775355.1 Planctomycetota bacterium | reverse complement strand
TTTGGAGATGCGGCTGAACGAACTCAGTAAAATCTGCACGCGTCAAATGACCAACCCACGAATCAAAAACCTGAACGCAACTCGCACCAGCAAGAATTTGAGCATTAAGATAGGGAATCAACGTCGCGACCAGACGCGCCATGAGCGCGTTCCAAGCACCTGAGTCGCCATACATAAACGTTTTCGTGTGAGCAAACTGACGGCTGGATCCGCCTTCGATGGCATACGCGGCAAGGGTAAATGGCGCGCCACAAAAGCCGATCAAAGGAATGTCGGCCGGCAATCCGCCAACCGTGCGACGAATAGCCTCATGAACATAACCAAGATCGCTCGCTGCCACCAACGGGTCACGCAAAAGGTTCACCGCCGCTGCATCACGAATCGGTCGGCCAAGCACCGGCCCATCGCCAGCGGCAAACGTCAGCGGCAAACCAAGCGCTTCGAGCACCACGAGGATGTCGCTAAAGATAATCGCCGCATCGACACCCAGCCATTCACGGGCATAGAGCGTGACCTCGGCGGCCAGAGCGGGGTCTTTGCACAGATCCAAGAACGAGCGCCCACTGCGAATGCCGCGATAATGCTGCATATATCGCCCAGCCTGACGCATCAGCCACACCGGCGTGCGCGTGGTCGGTTCACCACGGCAGGCGCGCAGAAAATGCGATTCCCACAATGGCGCAGGAAGGGTGAGCACATTGCCAGCAGTACGGATTCCAGGACGGAGCATGGCGAGCAAGCTAGGCAAGATCCCAAAGTCTGAAAGTCCGGAAGTGATTTCGTCACCGACGCTTTACTCAACACTGAACAGGTTAAGCAAGTCCGCTGAGACGCACTTGCCAGCGCATAGACTGCTTACCAGAATGCCAAGCCGATACAGAGCCGCCAAGACGGCAGAATCTTCGCAATAATGCCCCCATCTGATATGAAACCCCAAGAGAGCAGCAGCACGCGTCGCGTACGCAGTACACGGGGAGATCGTGACTCTAGTTGGCGGCGGCGATTAACTGCCCAGGCGCCAATTATTGCCGGGCGTCCGAATGTTCCGGTGTTGCCTACGTTGATCCCGACTGGCGGAGAGATTGCCTATGGCGCTGATTTCACCGCCGTGCGTTATGCTCAGTGCTGGGAAGATGCTGATGTGCTACTCGAAGCTCTCGCTGTGCAGCCAGGCGATGTTTGTCTGAGTGTTGCGAGCGCTGGTGATAACGCGCTTGCTCTGCTCGCTCGCCATCCAGCCAAAGTTTTTGCGGTGGATCTGAACCCAGCGCAGCTCGCCTGTTTAGAACTGCGCGTCGCCGCTTATCGTTTATTAAGCTACGAGGATCTCTTGGTGTTTGTGGGCTCGCGTCGTGGGCAACATCGTCAAACCCATTATCAAATGTGCCGCCGGCTGCTATCGCGACATGCACGTGCGTATTGGGATGAACGTCCGGAAGACATTGCTCGTGGCTTTGGTAGTGCAGGTAAATTTGAGCAAATGATATTCCGTTATCGCACTTCGTTGGCACCATTAATTCACAGTCGTGCCATGATAGACCGCATGTTGATGGGCGGAACGCTCAATGAACGCCGTTCTTTTTTCGATCGTACTTGGAACACCTTCATGCGTCGTCTTTTTGCGACCTTGTTTTTGCCCAGATTTGTACAAGCGCGAATCGGGCGTGAAGTCCCTATTTTACCGTCGTTTGATCTGGCACATGGACGTCGCTTACTTGCTCGCACCGAGCACTTGATTACCGATTTAGATCCATCCAAAAATCCGTATTTGCACTGGATGCTGACCGGCACTCACGGCTCAGCGTTACCCTTCGCCTTACGCCCAGAAAATGTTCCCACCATTCGCGCAAACCTGGATCGTTTAGACTGGCGTCTCTGCGCGATCGAAGATGTGCTCAATGAACTCGGCGATCGATCCGTTGATCGCTTCAACCTCAGCGACACCTTCGAATATCTTGATGAACCCGCGTTCCACACGCTGTTATATCGTCTTGCCCGCTGTGGTCGTCGCGGTGGACGACTGGCGTATTGGAATACCACGCTTACTCGCCGTCGTCCGCCAGCCATGGCAGACGTCTTGCTGCCACTGATCGAGTTGGCGGAGAGTCTTAAACGGAAAGACCAACTGTTTCTCTATGACGATTTTGTCGTAGAGGAAATTATCTGAATCGTCTTGCGAACGAAATTAAGGTGCGAGGGTTTTTTCCTCAACGGCAGCAGGCGTCGTTGGAGGAGTGGTCAATACCGCAGTGTTGCTAGTAGGGTCACGGCCCTGTGGCCAATCTACCGCTACGGCAAATCGCATCCCTAAATACAAAGTGCGCATATCTGGCCGAACAGCGAGACGATTAGCAGCACGTAAACGATCTGGGCGATCACCCCATGATCCACCACGGGCAACGCGCGTTTCTTGTTCGCGTCCAATTGGGTCGGTGACGGCGGTTGGCGAATAGGTACCGTAACGATCCTCGCACCATTCCCACACGTTGCCTTGCATATCGAACAAGGCGAGCGCATTACCGAATCTCCGTTTGACACCTTGAGTCGACGCCGTGGTGCCAGCGAACCACGCAATGGTGTCGAGTTTATCCACTTCGACAGCGCCCAAATAACTTACGAATGGTCCAGCAACTCCGGCGCGACAACTGTATTCCCACTCGGCCTCAGTTGGCAAGCGAGCCCGCAAACCAGGGACTTTCGTACTCAGCTGAGCGCAAAAGTTTTTGGCGTCGTTCCATGAAATGCGCTCTACGGGATTTTCCAAACCTCTGAATCGACTGTCGTCCGCACCAACGACGGCGATCCATAAACCCTGAGTACATTCAGTATCGGCCAACCAGAAGGACTGAGAGAGTCTTACTCGCACCTGGGTTTCGTCACGTTCATGACCATATTCACTTTCAGGGCTACCGATTAAAAATGTGCCGGCGGGAACATAACGCAGCCGTTGAGTGATGCCTTTGATCGTCATTTCAGCCCACAAACCAAACTCATCTCGCCCTGCGGCCGTCGCCCATGCAGGACGCCCAGGACCAACAAGTATCGCGACTCTCGTTACGATAGCCGCCGCTTGCTCGTCCTGTGCTCCAACCAAAGAAACCAATTCTACGCTTTGTTTTGGCGCGGCTTCAGGCAACACGTAAGCGTGAGCAAGTTCTTGTTCTAGTTTCGCCATGAGTTCGTGTACACGTTCGACTTTAGCTAACCATTTTTTTGCCTGTGGCTCTTGTGCACTGACTTCACTGACCAATGCCTGAACATCGACAAGGGCATTTTCTGGAAGCGGCTCTACACGATCGAGTGAGACCAAACGTTCGCGTAAGGAGGCAACGTGAGCAAGCTTGGTCCGCCAACGACGTACGTCAGCCGCTGTTGGACCAACGATTGCGGCAAAGGCATCCAGTATTTTAGTAACGTCATCAGGCAAGGGCGCCGATTGATCGAGAGTAACAAGAATCGCGTGAAGGCGTTCGTAATCTGAAACTCGACCGCGCCAACGTTTCACATCCTCGTCTCCTTCGCCAACGAGTCGCGCAAGCAGATTAAGATCATCAACTAATTGCTGATCGATAATGACCGACGCACCATCACGTGCGCGCAACGTTTGTCGTAGACCGTCCAGAGCCTGTCGTTCTTCGGCAAGACGACGTTCAAGCGTTCGTTGACGCGTTTCTGGCAAAGCGCCAATAACGCCTAGCGTAGTGACCGCTTTCGTGCTCGCATCTAGTTCCACGATCGTCATGCGGTTGGGATCGTCAAAACGTTTCAACGTAGCAGATAATACCGCGATTTTGTCACGCTCTGCACGCAGACGAGCATCCCATACTTGTAATTGACCGTCATCCGGGCTCACCAAAGCACGGTAGGCCGTGAGCTGTTCGTCGCCCTGTTGTTGCTCAACTAAGGTTAATATTTCAGGCCGATCCAGGCGGCCAAGAGTTTTGCGCAAACCAGCAAGACGTTCACCCGATTCGGTAAGTTTGCGGGTCCAACGTTTGAGATCAACATCGTTGGCATCAGCGACCAGCGATAACGCTTTCAGATCTTCGATAACCGCAGCGTGAAGCGAGGTGGTTGCCCAAGTGACGGCATCAAGCCGAGCCAAGTTTTTGCGCAAGCCAACGATGCTTTCATGGCGTGCATTCAAGACACTCTTCCATGCGCTCACCGCAGAATCTTGAGCACCGACAATAGCACCCAAAGCCTGAAGCTCCTGATCCAACGTGGTAAGCTGAGCCTCGGTCAGTAGCGCGGAAGGCTTGTCGAGTGCCGCGAGGTTTGCGCGCAATTTTCCTGCGCGGTCTTTACTGGCGCCCATGCGATTCTGCCAGCGTTTGACGTCTTCGTCGGTTTCACCAACCAACGTCGTCAACTGCGTTAAAGAAGGTGAAAGACGCTCTGCCGTGGCCGTACTGATCACGGCTGAGGTGTCCAGTTCCGTCAACGTGGCGCGGAGGTCGGTGGCAGCTTTGTTTGAAGCAGAAAGCTTGGCCAACCAACGCTGAGTATCTTCGCCGTCGCTGCCGACATCTTCTTTGTAGTGATCGAGATCCACCACGGCTTCGCGGTTTAAAAGTGCGGGCACCAACGTTGTTTCGTCCAGTCGAGCTAAGCGCGTTTGCACGTGTTCGACTCGAGTGAGCTTGCTCTGCCAGCGCTTAAGGTCGGCGTCTTCCGTATCGACTAACTCAGTCAAGCGTGCGAGATCATCATGACTGCCTTTGCTTACGGGTGCGGCGTTATCAAGCGCTGCGAGATTTCCACGTAGACGCGCCGTTTCACTTGCGATCGTGGTTTTTTCCGCGCTCTGACGGTTTTGCCAAATAACCACGCCAGCGATGAGTGACACCAACAACAGCGCAGCCGTGAGGTAAGGCCAAATCTTGCGTTGCTTGATACCAAGGCGGCGCATCGCTTCGTCGGCGCCCGTACCAAAGGCATTCATCAACGCGGTCATGGGCGCTGAACCGGCACGCACGCGCTCAAGGTCAGCAACGAGTTCCGCAGCGTCTTGATAACGCTTCGCTGGATCCTTTTGCAAACACTTCAGAGCAACCGCTTGATAAGAATCGGGAACTTCGGCACGTAATGCCGTGATCAGCGTTGGCTCAGCATAATTGTGCTGATAAATCAGCGCGTTCGCGGTCGCGCCTTCGAAAGGCTTTCGTCCCGTAAGTAATTCGTAGAAAACCACACCCAGCGAATAAATGTCAGCACGCACATCCACTTGGTCGCCACGGCCTTGTTCTGGCGAACAATACGCGGGCGTGCCGACGGCGGTGCCGGTCATCGTCATGCCATGTTCGCCAGCGATCTTACTGATACCGAAGTCGGCGATTTTCAGCACGTTCTTCGAGGTGATCATCAAGTTGGCTGGTTTGATGTCGCGATGAACGATGTTGTGTTTGCCGGCTTCCGCTAAACCGCGAGCGGCTTGGATGACGTAATTCGTCGCTTCGTCCGGAGTAAATAATTGCGCCGCGTCATTTTTCTCGCGGATTTTTTCGGACAGATCGGTGCCTTCGACAAACTCCATAACGAAGTAGACCATGTCGTCATGGCTGCCAGCGGCGAAAACCTGCACGACGTGCGGTGAATTCAGCAGCGACGCGGTGTGGGCCTCTTGCTCAAAGCGCACGCGCATTTGCGGATTCGATGACAGATTCGGCGGCAAAACTTTCAACGCGACGCGGCGTTTTAGCGAAATTTGTTTCGCGCGATAAACCGTTCCCATGCCGCCTTCGCCAAGAATTCCGCCAATTTCATAATCGCCAATAGTCTTACCGGTTAATACGCCTTGGCGTCCTTTGAGATGCCAGCCGTCATCCATGGTCGAATGCGTGCGCTTTTGACCGCCTTTATTGGTGGTATCGCCTTGTTGCCCTGAGGATTTAAGTGACGGTGACGGCGTACCGATGATGGTGGCATCGCGACCAACCCAGTCATCCGCTGACGACGTACTGTTTGCTGCCCCACCAACGGTTCCGCCCACTGCGCCAACCAGCGTTTGGTCATTTCCCTTCCATTCCGATTCGTCTTGTGGTTCCGTCGGACGACTTGCTGGAAGCGTGGTTTTCTCCGTGCCAGTCCAGTCGGATGAATCATCATCGAATACCACAATAGGAAGACGATCACTGCCTTCTTTTGCCGAAGCAGGGACGCCGACCAACGTTTGTTCGCTTCCGGCCCATTCGTCTGCCATTGGAACGGGAGCCGGAACCGGAGTCGAGCTCGTGCTGTTCGTTACCGCGTCGTTTGCCGGACGATGCAAAAAGATCGGCATCGTCGGGTCAGTGCCGAGCGTCGAACGCTTTGGTGGTGGCGTCTTCGATGCGGAGTCAGGGGGATCGTTCGCTGGCGATGTATTTTTATTCGGCTGGTCGTCGGACGTCATGACTTACTCCAGCGGACGAGGAAGATTAGAAATACGATACAGCACACCAATGCTCGCACTCAATCCAGCACGGTCGACGGTGACGTCGACATCATTACCGGAGAGCGAATAACTCGTTTTCAAATATCCAATTGAAGTGCTGATCTGCCATCGTTCGGTAACCACGGCATCGACACCTAAAGAAGCGCCATAGGTGAGGGCTCCTCCTGAAACTGATACCGCCGAAAAGGTTGAATTCGCACCAATATCAAGCGTGGCCCGTCCATAACCGCCGCGAAAAAGCAAATTGACCGACCAACGATCGTCGAGTGCATAACCATACCCGCCATCGAGTCGTAAACCATAATCGGTAAGATGGCCGGTTCCGCCGTAGCTAGCCTGGGCGCCAACGATTTCTCCACCAAGCAAAAAACCGTGGGCATCGCCAGTGCGCGCAAAAGAATAGCGAACACCCGCAGCTATCCCAAAACCACTATCGAAGGAATCGGAACCGCTGCGAGTACCGTTGCTGTCTTTAATCGTATAATCGAAATCGCTTGGTAGAAATTCAACATCGAACAGCACATTGCGGACGACGAGTTCTGCCGACCACATCGCTGTACCGACCATCGTCAATAGAAGCCAGGCCCGCAAAAGCCCTTGAGATGAAGACATCATTTTCATGGCACTACCGTTCATCAGATGGACTTTATGGGACGAGCACCAAGCGGACACCGGCCAGGACATGTGCGGTACCACGATCGATTGATACCAAATTCGAACAACGTGCTTGCGACATGGGGTCGTACCACGAACCACCACGCAGGTGTGAGCTCAACCCCGTATGAGTGATCTCCCACACATTGCCTTGGATATCGTAAAGATCGAAAGCGTTGGGCTGCTTTTGAGCAACGGCGCTTGGGCCAAGCGAAGATCCCGCTGTTTCTGCGACCACCGCATACGGCAATGCTGCCGTGCGACTATTCGCATCACTACCCCAATAAAATGCTGTCGCTCCATCAGCGCGACAAGCGCGCTCCCATTGCTGGTTGGTTGGTATGGCAAGATGATAGTTTTTACCGCTGTTGTGGGCTTGAACCGCAACATCAATCGCATCTTCACTGAGCGAATAAGCCGGCTTATCAAAATCAGTAATCAAAGTTCCTGCTGCGCCGGACGGAAGTACGCTGGCAGTAGTCCACGGCGTCGTCCCTGCTATTAACTGCCACTGGGCCTGAGTAACCTCAAAGACACCGCAATAAAATCGGCTGACGTTTGCGCTCGACGCGCTCGCATCGACGCCGTCACCCAAAGTGCCGGTCGCCGCACCAAGCGTGGTACTTCCAGTGGGGATAAGTCGAAACACCAATTTCGTTGATCGATACGCGCTGTTTGAAGTCAAATCAGATAAGGCCGCGTGACCAGTGATGTGACCACTAGCGATATCCAAAACCAGGAAGGTCGACTGGGACAAAGCCAGATCAGCGATGATTTCGCCGCTGCTACTTCCGGAACCTGGAACCGAGCAAGATGATAGACCAAATGTACCGAGCAGAAATCCGCTGACGACAGTCAGCAGTCTGGGGATCCTGGGGATAAGAGTGCGGCGATGTTTCATCCGGGCCCCAATGGCGTAACACGTTGAATCATGACCGGCAGTAAAGTGGCAGCAGGACGATCACGATCGATAATCAGAATTCCGAATGAGAAATGATCGCCAAGCGTACCGCTGTTGATTTGATAGTTGACCTGGAAACTGGTCGGCGAACTGAGCGCCTGCACCGACACCGTAATTCCCGC
>JAYVSL010000065.1:0-29728 GCA_043775355.1 Planctomycetota bacterium | reverse complement strand
CTGGCTCGCGCTCATCATGTCGACGCTACTCTGCGCGAAGCGCACGCGTTGCTCCGCTCACTTGATGATCATTTTACGGATCAGCCCACCGTACGAATGAAATATATGCAGAACCTGTATCTGTACTTATCTGATGACGCCTATCACGAAATTCGTCAGACCGTGATCAGCCAACTGTTTCCGCACGTGGAAAAACAACGACAAGATTTGAGTCAATGGGCGCGCACTCGTTTTAATCGTCGGGCCTGGATCGAGCAAGCACGGGAAGAGCGTTTTTCGGCCGAGTTGGTTATTCATGCGACTGCCAAAACATTCATGCATGACACCACGCCACTGATAAACCAACCTGTGCTGCAACAGCAATTGTTGTTCGCTGACCGCTGGCTTAACGAGCTGGCCTTTCTCGACACCGGCGAACGCGATGACGTCATGGCCGCCTACGCTCTGGTTGGCCAACTCGACAGTGCGCTCATTGGTGAAGCTGAATTTGACATGCTCTTGGACCAAGCAAGCGAACCAACCATGTGGACGGATTCGCATCGCAAGCGCCTCTCAGGTCTGCCACAGCTTCGCCTTGATTTACCATGGATTCGCATCTGCGTACCCTATTGGGCTGAGCGGCTGAGTTCGTGCATGGGCGGGCACCAGAATCCGATCGATGAAAAAAATGCGCTGCACCTGATTGCTCGCCTGCAATCCGCGATCGACAGCTGCGCTCGTCTCGAAATGAATGCTCCTTACCTTGACCAAACCCGGCGCTGGGTCGGATTAATGGATTCATTACTTCGTCACGATGAAGACGGCTTACGTTCTCTTTTTCGTCGCTACGCCGAGCGGCACGACCGCAAGAGCGATGAAATGCTCACCAATAATTTAGCAGCGCTTGCACGGCATTTACCGCCCACGTGGTTTCGACGCGTGTTGACGTTGTGGGATGAGACCGCTGCCACTAAGCCGGGGTATTTCGCCCTCGCTTGGGGCTGCGCTCAGAGCGAAGCGATTCCACAAGCGTTAGAAGTCGGAGCTTTGGCAGCGCAACGTTTCGCGGATGATCCGGCGTTCGTTGATGAATTTATTTACTTACAACATGTTCTGGCAGGCGGCACATCACCATAGTTTTTTGCTGTTTAGCTTTGCTCACCTTTGATCACCTTTGATCACCTTTGATCACCTTAGGGCGTGATCTTCACTGCGCAGTAAGCTCGTTCAGCCAATGACCAGCAAATGATTCAAGCGCAATTGACTGAGCTGCGTTACGGCTTGACGACCGACTTGGACCAAGCGACAGCGACCGGCGCCGGCGCCTTGATTTATTTGCAGCAGCCACGCTACCAATAATGAATTAAGGTGTTCCATCTGCGACATATCCACGACGACTGCTGAAGCATCAAGTCCACGAATCCATTCATAGGCCGCGGTTTCATTCATGTGGTGATGCTGGCCAATGCCCTTCAACAACAACAGCGTGACGCTGCCATCAGCCGCCAAACGTACTTGGTAAGGACGATCACCCACTTGTCCGATACTGCGCGCCGCGTCGCCAATCGCCAAACGGCGATCCGGATCGACCGCTTGCAGAGCAAGACGAGCATTGGCCGACAGTCCCTCAAAACGAAGAAACCCACTCGTCGCGGCCGTTGCTTCCAAAGCCGCATACAGCAATGCCACTGGCAGACGTGCGTCTTCTGTACAAGGGATCACCACCGCCGCTCGTGAAGCCAACGCCGTCTGCAGTCGGGCACGAGCATCGCTCGCAATAAGTTCACTCAGAGAAATGGTGATCGTTGCTGACATCGACTACTTGTGACCTCCGCGAGCCGTTTTGAGAACTACCGATTGGTTGCGAGGACATAGCGACGGAGCGGTTACGCTCAAGATGTTTTCCCATCGTCATCCAGCGCCTGACGCTGCAGCAAGTGAAAATAGCGTCGACAGAAACGATGGGCTTCGTCACGTACGTACTGCAACAACTTGAGCGCCGGGTCGCGCTTGCTCAATCGCAACTCGCTGCCGTCGGGACGGACAATGGTCTCTTCGCGCTTGGCCAAACCGATCAGGCCCGGCATCACCACTCCGGCCTCGGCCAACGCCTGCGCGGCGCGCCCGACTTGTCCGTGGCCGCCATCAATCAGCACCACATCCGGGAGGGTTGCGCCTTCATCACGCAGACGACGGTAACGACGACCGACCACTTCTTGCATGGCGGCAAAGTCGTCGTTGCGCGCTACGGCGCCATTTTCGCCGCGAACTTTGAACCGACGATAGCCATCTTTATTTGGTACGCCGCCGATAAACTGGACTAAGCTGGCAACCACAAACTCGCCTTGCAGATGGGCAATATCAAAGCCCTCAATGATTTTCACTGGCTGAGTCAAACCGAGTTCTTGCTGCAAGCGCAGAAGGCCGCTGCTGACGTCGATCACTGGTGCTTCGGGTTCATCATAATCTTTTAAACGACCGCGTTCTTTCAGACGATCCAGCGCATGAATCTGGTCGCGGCAGCGGGCGGCGTCTTCAAAGCGCAATTCTGACGACGCGAGTTTCATCCGATTCCGCAAGGAGGTCATCACCTCGCCCTTTGCACGCCCACCAAGGAACGCGCGCAACGCACGGATATCTTCGCCATATTCTGCTCGCGTGACTTTAGTCGTACATGGCGCCGAGCAGCGCTTAATGTGATAATTTAAACACGGAGCAAAAGTTCGCCGTTTGGCATCGCCCTCGTGTAAATCGAGATCGCAAACACGGAAACGGAACACCCGCATGAGAAAATGATATGCACGATACAGCTCTTTCGCTGAGCCGAATGGGCCGAGATAATCGACCCCCTCAGCGGTACGTTCACGCGTGCAGTATACTCGCGGGAATTCTTCGCGGGTAATGGCCAACAACGGATAGGTTTTATCGTCCTTGAGTTTAATATTGAAGCGTGGCTGTAAGTCCTTGATCAATACATTTTCCAGCAACAACGCTTCAACTTCACTGTCGGTTTCAATCACCTGGAGGTCGGCGACTTCCTGAACCAAACGCATGGTCTTTGCTGGATGACCATCGCGTGACTGAAAATAACTCGCCACTCTTCGCCGGAGGTTCTTGGCTTTGCCAACATAAATTTCATTGCCTGCTGCATCCTTATAGATGTAGCAACCAGCTCCGGTGGACAGCGTCGCGATTTTTTCTGCTAGGGCGTCGTGCATAAGATCTACGGTTCAAGATGAACGCTTTTAAAGGCGGATGACGATGTCTTTCACCCTTCCGCATTTACCTTCTCTCTTCTTCTACCTTCTTCTTCTTATTATACCTGCGCTTGACCGCGCTTTCGATTTTCAGTTCACTTCTACTTTGGTTTTATTAGCTTCCCACCACGCTTGCCAAGCGGCGTGTAAGGCAACGCGACACTGACCATGCCAGGTAGACCAAATTTTTTCTTCCGCATCTAAAGCGAGGTCGGTCTCTGAGCGTGGCGGAACCGCGACCAATCCATCGCGTGGTGGTTCGCCCGCTGCTGGAATAACCGTATGTTTGGTCATTGCGCTCAGCAGATTATTGGCGCTCAAAGCGACCAATGGCTGAGCATCCTCTAACGCCCCCAAGAGCGGCTCCACGCAACGTCGAGTACCAATCGCCTTGAGGACATTCACCACTCCTAAGCGCACGGCCCAATCGTCGCTACCTCCTAAAGCCTCAATGAGGCTTGGTTCAATCCGTGATCCGCGAACAATTAATGCATCCAGCGCAAGATTATAAATATGCTCATTATCGGGATTTTTACGGTCCTTACCCTTCGCCAAGTTGGCAATGTCAGCCAGCATGGCTTCGCGATCGCCGGCCGAGTTAGCCGCTGGCTCGGTAGAAAAAATGACGTCGCGATTATCGCCGCATCCAGACGACACCAACAGCACGGTCATCGCTAATAGAATGAAAATCCCGGTTAAAGCGGCTCTGCAGAACTGGTGTCTGAGCGAAAGCGCGCACCTGGGTGCGGGGGTGTCGATCATGGGATCTTCTCCTGGGCAAATGGAAATACTCGTCCTCAGAGAACTGTCGAGTTCCACCCAGGGCATTCTCTGCACAGCGCACCAATCGCTCACCGCTTCTTGCCGCTTCTTGCCGCTTCTTGCCCGAGTTTTCTCTGTCTCTTGATGCTATCTCTTTCGCCTATCTCTTACGGCTATCTCTCACGGCTATCTCTCACCATCGAGGGCTTTGATACTGCCAGCGTGGGTTACCTGATAGCGTCCCGCAGGAGCGATGAACGCTTCGCCGTCCATCTGCATAGCGATTTCGCTTCCGAGAACCACGGTGAGGTGGCCAAGACGACGGAGCAATCGCGGACGGCGCAGTCCAGCCGTCGCCAGGCCCAAACGTACACCATGGCCTAGGGCAACCACTTCAAACTGTGCGTCATCGGTGCGGATATTGCGGGCCAACATCGCGCCACCCGCATAACTCGCAATGTTGCTCAACACCAAAACACTGGCCGAAGGCGGCAAACGCAAGCCGTGCGGCAAACCGACCATCGGTGACAAGGCCGATCCACGCTGCTGCGCGCCCAACAAACCATAAATGCCACGATTCACTACTCCGCCTTGGGCTAACCATGGATGTCTCAGCCGCAGATGATGAAATCGGAGCGCGACGTTGGCATCTACCCCAATGCTTAAATAATTGCACCAAATCTTGGGGCCGATGGGTCCGTTCAACCGCCAACAATCCAGCGGTCGATGGTGGGCGCGATTTAACCGCGCAACCAATGCCAATACATCACGCTGTGGCGCTCGTGACCAGCCTAAAGTTCGGGCCAAATCGTTACCAGTACCCAATGGGATCACCCCCAAAGCTGGGCCATCACCAGCCCGCGTCGAGAGCACCCCAGCCACGGCACTCGCGGTGCCGTCTCCACCGCAAGCAATGAGCGCATCGTCGTTTCCCAACCCGGCAGCGATCATTGCCAGATCACCTTGTCCAAGGATAGACACCGTTGCTGGTCCCAGTAGCGCGGCTAACTCAGCGGCCAATTGCCGTCCGCGGCCACCACCACTGCTCGGATTGACAATGAAGTGCAAACGACGCACGAAGGCTCCAAAGACGGTGACTACCGATGAAAAACGTTGGGGTAGCCTGCGCAGCGCAGCGCAGCACTCAAGCCGCTGACCTCAGACAGCCTTCTACGGGACCGTGCCCCACAGCCGCGAGTTCCACTCCTCATGTTTCCCCTGCGTGGTTGACTGGCTTGGCCCCCACGACTATGAATCCGAGCGTCTCACTCGTTTTCCGCAACGAACGAAGACCATGACCGCCGCTGTTCGTTGAACATCGTGATGGTTTACAACGAGAGCGGCAATCGCGACCAAGCGCGACGAGGGGATCCCTGGTGGAATCCGAATTGGAACGCCTACGCAAGAAGGTGGAAAATTTTCCATCGGCTTCAGCCTATAATCGGCTGGCAGAGCTTGCTCGTGTTGGTGGAGACATCGCTGGCGCCGAACAGGTTTGCCGCCGTTGTATTAAAGAATTTCCCCGCAACGGTCAGGCCTACGTAATTCTCGCCGAAATCGAATTAGCGAATGGACACAAAGCAGAGGCGATCAAAAATTTGCTAACCGCCGTTGAACGCGATAACCGCAGTTATACCGCCCATCGCATGTTGGCCGATCATTATATTGAAACCAACCACGCCCTGCAGGCGCTCCAACATTTGCGTCAAATTCTGACGTTTAAACCCAACGATCCGGCCGTACTGCAAAAGATTGAGCAAGTCACCGGCAAGCCGCCAACCGCTTCGGTCACTCGCCAAGTTGCTGGTTCAAGTCATCAGGCCGCTCCTGGACGCCCTTCGGAGCCAACTCCGCTGGCCAACAAAATTGTCCCGGCAAACGACGGGCTCAGTAGTTTGTGCTCCGAAGCGGGTGTACGCGGCGCACTCATCTCTGATGATAAAGGTCGAGTGGTCTCAAGCCAACGGCTGAGCACGCAACAAGAAGATCTGCTCGCCGCGCTCGCTTCTGAAATCACTAAAGCGGCCCAACAAGCGCTTACCACGATCGGCCAAGATCAAATAAGCACCTGGACCATGGTCGCCGATCAAGGCCAAGTGTTGGCCTTTCGCCGCGAAAAATCCTTGAGTGTGGTCATTCTTGCCGAACCCGGCGTACGCCCAGCGATGCTCGAAATTCGCGCCCGCCAAGCCTTGATCGAATTGGGAGCGGGCTGATTCATGCAAGAAATCCTCATTCAATTAAACCGTGTACGCGGCGTTGGCGGTTCGCTGCTGGTGTCTCATGACGGCCTGCCAATGGCAAGCGCACTGCGTGAAGGCATCGATGAAGCGCAATTAGCCGCCACTGTCGGCGGACTCATCGAACACAGTCAGAGCCTCTCTCGCCATCTTGGACTTGGGCAACCTCGCCACCTTCACACCGGAAGCGAACAAGGAAGTCTGCTGCTGATGGTAGCTGGAAATGGCTATTTGGTGGTGATCATCGACCAACAGGCCAATTTAACGCTGTTACAGTTAGAAACCAAACCGTTTCTTGAACGCATCGCCCAGCGACTTTCCCTTTAGTTCATCGACCGTTTCTTTCCGTCTTTTAGCCGTCACCGACTCCCCGAGCGAGCTCACCTACCATGGTCCAGATCAATTTCGGTCAACGTGAAGTCAGCTGCAAAGTGGTCTTTTATGGTCCCGGCATGTCCGGCAAGACCACGAATCTTGAGATCATTCACAAGAAAGCGCCGAAAGACGCGGTCGGTGAAATGGTTTCGATCGCCACGGAAACTGACCGCACCCTCTACTTCGACTTTCTTCCCCTCGACCTCGGTCAGGTCGCTGGCATGCGTACGCGCTTCCAGCTCTACACCGTACCTGGGCAGATCTACTACAACGCCACGCGCAAATTAGTTCTGCAAGGTGTCGATGGAGTCATCTTCGTCGCCGACTCTAGCCCTGACAAAATGGCCGAGAATCTTGAGTCATTGCAAAATCTGCGCGACAACTTGGCCGAGATGAATCTGACCATCGACGATATTCCGTTGGTATTACAGTATAATAAACGCGATCTGCCGCAGGCGATGTCGGTCGCGGATATCAATGCGCAATTAAATCCGATGGGTGCTCCGGTGTTCGAAGGTGTCGCCCGTGAAGGCAAAGGTGTCTTTGCCACTTTAAAAGAAATCTCGCGCTTGGTCATTGAGAAGCTCAATAAAGAGCACGCTCCTGCGGCGAATCGTCGGCGAACCAATACGGCACTCGGCGCCCCTTTAGCCACGCCGCCAGCCCAACCAACGGCACCATCACCGACTCCGACCGCTCCAACCAAAATTTCACCGACCACCACGCCGATGGCGCAACAACGCCTCCCACAACGGCAAATGCCGGTCGCTGCAGCCCCAGTTGCCATGCCACAATCAGCGGCCTCGCCACCTGCCGCACGTCCGGCGATGCCTGCCAGGCCGACTCAGCCAACCCCGGCTCGCGGAGTGCCACAGATTCCCGCCTCGGCCTCGCCTATGCTCAATGCTGGCGATCCACGAGACAAGCATCTGGCCAAAGCCAAGCCACCCTCGTTAGATAATCTCAAACAACAGCCGAGCAATGTTGCCAAAGTCAATTTAGGCGCCACCGATCCGAGCCTCAAACGTTACCAAGAAGCATCTCGTCCTGGCGGCTCTGGAGTGAAGACCTTATTGATCGTCCTGATCGGTCTGATCGTTATTCTGGTGCTCGCTATTGTCGCCGTCGTTTACGTCCCTGCGGTGCGTGGATTCTTGCCGCAAGATATTCAACGAATGCTGATGGGAAATTCAGCAACAACGGAAACCACACCGTCGCCGCCCCCTACCACGACGACCCCCAAAGCCGGAGATAAACCGGCGATCAAGCCCGCCGAACCGGCGACGGTTCCTGTTGTCACGCCACCTGAAAAACCAGCTGAGCCTGCGACTGAAAAACCATCAGCTTCTGAAAAACCAGTGACGCCACCACCTGCGGCACCAGCTGAGTCGCTCAAACCAGCTGAGCCGGTCAAACCAGCTGAACCAATACCTGCCCCAGCAGAACCAACTGCCAAGCCCACCGTGACGGGGGATGCCAATGGTCAGTGATAATGATGCCTTGCGGCTGCGGCGCTTAGTTTTCTACGCCAGCGACATCGACCGTCTCAACGCCGTGCTGTTGGCCTTCGTCAAAAAGGCCAACGCGCAAAGTGCGCTGATGATCGACAAAGAAGGCCACATGGTGGCCCGCCAAGGTTTTTTCAAACAAGACAGCTCCACCCTTGCGGCGTTGGTTGCTGGTTCCTTTGCCAGTACACGTGAGGTCGCTCACCTGTTAGGCGAACCCGAATTCCGCGTGCTTTTCCATCAGGGCCACGGCCAAAGCATTCACATCACGCTGTTGGGTGAACGTACACTATTGGTAACCGTGTTCAGTGCTGCGGTGAAAGCCGGTATGATCCACGTCCTGTGCAAAGAAGTTGCGGTCCAACTGGAAGCGTTGCTGGTCGAAGCCGGTAAGCGTAAACCGGAAGACGAGAAAAACGAAGGCCTGGGAAAGAACTTCTCAGATGAGATGAAGAATCAACTCGATTCACTCTTCGGCAATCTGTAGTCCCCAGCAATGATCTCCTTTTACATGACATTCTGCGACCTCTCCCTCTCCCTTTGCACACTTTAGTCAGCAGGCAGGCGCCGCATGGGTTTCCAAGGCCAACTTAGTTCTGTCAGTCTCACTGATATTTTCCAGACACTGCACATGAATCGGCAGACTGGCACCTTGTCCATTGGCAGTCCTGATGGTCATCGCCACATCTATTTTGATACCGGTCAAGTCGCTATGTGCGATGCGCCGCAAATCGATGGACGTGCCTTTTTACTGAATGCTTTACTACGAAAATCGTTGTTATCGCCGGAACAGGTTGCTGACCTCAATCAACGTCTGTATTCGCTCGGCCACCCTTTGCGCGATTTGGTACTCGCAAGTGGCTACGTCCAGGACGCCGAGCTTGATGAAGCCAGCGCATGGTGCATCGAAGAGCTCGTCTGTCCGATCTTCGAATGGCAAGAAGGCGATTTCACGTTTACCGATGGCGCTCCGGTCCAACAGCTTCAAGTCCATGATGTCGTGGCGATGGGCAAAGTCGGCCTGCAAACCACCCAGCTGCTCTTAGAAGCCAGTCGTCGAAAAGACGAATGGAAACGTATCCGCGAAGTCATCACCGATTCATCGGCGCTCTATGTCGTTGATAACGATGGCCGCAATAATTTACGCAACATTCAAACTGATCCTGAAATGCTCAAGGTTCTGCGCTATCTTGACGGTCGCCACACGCTTGATTCGGTGGCCGATTCGGTCGGAGTCACGCGTTTCGATACCTACGCCATTGCCGCACAACTGGTGTTGGCCGGAGTCGCACGAGCACGCACCCCCGACGAAGTGGTCACCGACGCCGCCGTGCTGCGTCAAAGCGGCGAAACCGAAAGCGCCATGTCGCTGTTGGAAGCGGTCCACAAAATTAACCCCGTACCGGAAGTCATTCGCCCACTCGCTGAATGTTATGTCCAATTGCGCCGCGCCCCACGAGCGGTTGAACTCTACCTTGAACTTATCCAAATGTCGCAGGATCAAGGCGATCTGGAACAAGCGCGAAAAGATTTGGATACCGTACTGGCGTTGTCGCCGGACGACCCTGATTTGCAATTTGACCGCGCAAAAGTGTTGGCGGAGTTAGGCTCGATTGAAGACGCGGCGCTTGCCTATGTGGCTGCCGCGCAAGCTTATCTTGGAACCCGTGATACCAGCCGTGCGATCGATGCTTGTCATCGAGCCAAAAATCTTCTGCCACGCTCGCCGGATCCGCATCGTTTTCTTGCCAAAGCGTATTTAATGGACGGCCAAACCGAAAACGCGTTGGTTGAATATAAATCACTCTGGCATGCTTTGCTGACGGCCGTACGGCCACGCCAAGCGTTCGAAACCCTGAAAGACACCCTCGAAACGGATTGTCGCTTCAGTAATATTAAAGAGCAGGTTCTTAGCCACGCACAGAACTCCGAAGCGATTAAAACCAGTAAAGCCACGCGCGTCTTAGTCTATTTGATGATGGGCGTGGTCGTTATTGCCGCCGGCGTTGCCGGTTTTGGTTGGTACCAAAACGTGGTGCGCGAAGACCACGCACGCCGAGCGTTCGACGGCGTCAAAGCCCATGCTGCCGAAAAGCAACATTCGGGTATGTACCAAGATCTCTTTAATGACCTCAAGGACCTCCGTACGAACTTCGGCGGCACGAAAGTCATTCCCGAAGTCGACATGTTTGATGTTCAAATTAAGAAAGATTACGAGAGCCAAGCTGAAGATCAAATTCAGACAGCAAAGGCTTTCCAAGCTGCTGGCCAACATCCGAAAGCGCTCGATACGCTGAGAAATATCCGCACGAAATTCCCAGGTACCAAGGCCGCTGAACAGGCCAATTCCTTGCTGACGTCCGTCGGTGACGACCAAATTAGCATCGAAGTAAAAACCGAGATGGAAAATGCCAACCGTTCTTGGGCAGCGCTCAATTGGGATAGCGCACTCGAAACCGTTACGAACATTTTGAGCAGAAAAGATTTGCCCACCAGCTTGCGCAATGAACTCATCGCCCAAAAAGGCGCTTGGGTCGAATGTAATGAAACCGCCAAAGACCTTTACGAGCGGGCTGAAAGTTTCGAACAAAGCGGCCGAAAAAAGGAAGCTCTCGACGCCTATAACCGCGCCATTCGTGGCCGAGGCGAACTCTTTGCTGGCAAAGCCCGTGATCACCTCGCCCTCTTGGAAGTCGAATTCGCGCAAGATATAGGCAAGACCGCCCTCAATGCTTTTGAGCGCGGCGACGAAAAACAAGCTTTTGCCGCCCTGGATGAATTGGCCAGTCAAGTCAAGAAAGCGACCGGCAGAGCGGTAGGCGAATACGTCAGCAAACTCGCGCTCCCTTTCATCGTGAACCTCGACAGCCATCTGGTCTCATTATCGATCAAACGCGGTGGCGTCGAACAGCTCGCCAAAGCGCCACCCGGAACAAAAGGCCCGTGGAAACACACCTTAACGTACATGCCATCGGAAACCGTCATCGTCGAAGCACGGCGTCCAGGCTTCAACCCTGGCACCGTTCAAGCATCATACCAAACGCGCAAAGCACAGGTGAAGCTGACCCTTACTCGCGGCGCGCTGTGGCAAAGTGATCTCAATGGAGCCATTGGCGTTACCACTCCGATTCTTATCGGAAAATTTATTCTCCTTGGCACCAACAAAGCGACCATTGAAGTCATCGACGCCAGCTTAGGAGTCAGCAGGCCCATTACTTTCCCGCCAACCCCCGATGAATTCAAACAGGCGCCGACGATCTTTCAAAATCAACTCTATACCATTTTGGACAACCGTCTGACGGCCATCGATAGCACCACTCGTACAACGCAATGGCGCTTTCCGAATACCAACAGCGAAAGTCCTCTGCGCTTAACTGGCAGCTTACTGGTGCAAGAACACCAGCTGATTCCTGGGCAATTGCTCTACTTCCTTGCCAGTACAGGCGGCGAGGTCATCAGTTTCGCCCGCGATCAAGAAGGCCGAGTCATTGCTTATCCTAAGTTCCAAGTCGGAGCTGATTTTACCGGACAGCTTTTCGGTGATCAATATGAGCCTGGCCACACCGTGCTCTATGCTCCCGCAGGAAACCGCTTGATCGCCTATGACACCACGGCCGTTACTGAGCATGATTCGCCCAAAATGCTGTTTGAAATTCGCACCCGCGGAGAACTCATCGGTCAAATGGCACACGCCAGCGTGGTTGGCAAACCAGCGATTTTAGCGATCGACAGCAGCGGACTTTTAATGGCGATTGATGCCAATCCACAAGTTGCGGATAGCAAACGCGCCTTGGGATCATGGCCACTCGACGGCAATGGCATTGCTGGCCCGGCTTACCGTACAGGTCAAAACGTCGCCTACGTTGCCGTCAGCGAAGGCCGCGTGGTTGCCGCCGACCTCACCCGTCCTGGGCAATTACTCTGGCGTTTCCCGGCCCAAGGTCGCTCCGCACCGCTGTCTGCCGCACCAGCCATCGGCCAGCGCGGTATCTATATCGCTGACCAACAAGGCACCTTGCGTTGCCTGGATACCGCCACCGGTGTCGAGCGCTGGCATGCAGACCTCGGCAGCGCGGCGGCCAGTGGTATCTTAGCACAAGACGGACGCATTTTTGTCCCGACCCGTGCCGGCGTGCTGATGTGTTTTGAAGAAGGCGAAGAATAAAAGCGAAGAACAAAGGCGATGAACAAAGGCGAAAAAGAATCGCTGTCGCGTCTTTCCTGCCTTTGCAACCTATGAGCGCTGCCCCCTTTTCGCGCGCTTTCACCGTCGCATGCTGTGTTTTCTCAACGCCAAAGCTATGTTCTGGTACACCATTGAGGTATCACAACATCCCTCTCAGCCGGACTGGAGATTCCATGCGTAGTTCCATACGTAAAAGTGGCTTCACCTTGATCGAACTCATCATGGTCATTTCGATCATCGCCGTGCTTGCCGGTCTGCTGATCCCGATCATCGGGTACGCCAAGACGCTGTCGAAAAATGCCAAGTGCACGTCTCAGTTGGGCACCATCAGAGCGTCGTTGTCGCTCTATAAAGATGCGAATGGCTTTTATCCTGAGCAATACGTTGCGACTGCAGATGATGTCGATCCTGAAAATAGATATCACTTCACCGATAAGACCATCAGGAAAGGCACCGAAATTTTATCAAAATCTTTTACTGTCGGCAACAGCACGCCTACCGTTTACCGAAAAGCGAAAGCTTTGAGCTCCGATGATTGGATGAACGTCGCAGAAGCGTTGTTAAAACAGCTTCAGACCGTCGACCGCGGAAGCTTCAGCAACATAAATGCGCTGCGTGATCCCTTCACGGGAGGAGGAACGACCAGCAAAGTCTTTCGCTACCGCCCGGCAAAATTCTACCCTTTCGATAAAAACGCCACTGACGTGATTGATCAGGAAAATCCGCCGAATCCGGATTCATTTCAATTATGGTCC
Organism: Planctomycetota bacterium; assembly: GCA_043775355.1. GTDB lineage: Bacteria > Planctomycetota > UBA11346 > UBA11346 > UBA11346 > BOG-1363. The sequence continues at coordinate 16,666 of JAYVSL010000065.1, read as the reverse complement.
GCCGGGCCTGACGGGAAAGACCAGCACGGCGAACGCAACGCCACCACCAATAGCAAAAGCGACGACATCACCAACTGGGCGAGCCCATAGTCGTGATCACCACGGGCACCATCTGCGCGCCCAGGACTGGCTTTACGCTGGTCGAATTGCTGGCGGTGATCCTGATCATCGGCGTGGTGATGTCGTTGATGGTCGGCGCATTTTTTCGCACCGGCACGGTCAATAAATTATTAGCTGCTGAACAGGTGATGAGCGACTGTATTCGCCAAGCACGGCAAACCGCGCGTTCGACCGGTGCGCCGGTGCTGCTCAAACTGTCGCCGACCAAACGCCCTGATGGCACAGTGTCTGGTGGCATCATCACCGGCGTATCGCGCGTCTGGGTGTGGAGCGAATTTTTCGACCACGGCCAAGCGCTCAACACGCGCGGATATACCGTCGGTATGAGCGGCAATGGGCGGCTGGTTGATCCAGCGATCCCGTGGGAACCACCAACGCTTGATCGTCCGTTGCGCTTTCGCCCAGGTGACGGCGCTTATATAGCGATAGCGATTCGCCCGCCACTCGCCGGACAAACCGGCGGCATACCGAAACAAATTCCCCTGATTTTAGTTGGCGCTGACGACAACGCGCTGACCAGTAGCTTCGGAGTGATGCTGGTGCGTTCTGACGCCGTCGATCCGCGCAAGGCGACGATCCAAAGTGGTGGGAAGGCGAATGCGAAAATGCTCTGTTGGGAAATTCTTGGTTGGGTACATCAGCCGAACGATCCAGAACCGTTGTACGTTTCGTCATTCGATAATATTCCTGCCGACCAAGTGCGCGATCGCGGCCTGCTGCCCTCCAAAAATTACGACATCACCGATCCCATCGGCGGTGATCGCTGGGAAGAAATCGGCCTGCTGATTACCAACGATCAAATGACGCTCTATCGCAATGGCCGACGGGTTGGCGAACTTCGCAACGGCACCGTGGTGAATGGCAAATCCATTGATCTGCCAAAACAATTTATTGCTGGCGAACAGATTTGGGTTGGCCAAGCCAATCTGGGCAGTGGCGTCGCTTATGCGAAATGCCCGATCGATGACGCACGGGTATATAAACTCGGCTCGCAAGAAGTTGGCGCTTTGCCGCAGGGAGTCTTTCCGATGGCCGATCCATCCATGCCTGCCGGAACGGCGGTAGAATACCGCATTCTCGCTCATCCAGAGGGCCGCATCGAACTCTCCAGCGCGATCGGAGCCGACACTCGCAACGCCACCAGCGCAGCGCTCAATACCGGCAGCGATGTGACGACTGGCACCATCTTTTTGGGCGGCGAATTCACTCGTAAGGCAGCTCCAGGTGGAAAAACGCGTGGTGCTAGCTCAGCCCAGATATCCGTCGCCATCGATGGGCGCGTCAACAGCTCGCTGATTCTTGCTCCAGAACCTCAGTCCAAAGAATCACATGGTGATTAGCAACACCATGCGCGATCACCGGAGTCCAACGAAAGGCAGGGAAACCATCATGGCGCACCATCGTTCCGGCGCTGCATTGATCATGGCCATCGTGATCCTTGCCGCGTTATTGATGTTGGGATTGCCGTTTTTGTTTTCGCAATCCGCCAGCTTGACCGGCACGCGCTCGTTCGCGCACAGCCAGATGGCGCAAGCGGGACGCGCGACGGCAGAAGATCTCGGCATCGGCGCAGCGAATTACATTTTTAATCGCAATTTTCTTCCAGGCAGCGTCGGCGAGTCCACCGATATAAATAATATTCCCGGCGGCATAACTCTACCGACCGACCCACGTCGTCGAACGCTTGATTTATCGCCTACTGAGCATGCCTTTAATCCGGCCGAACCACGCAATGCAGCGCTGATGGGCGTGAGCCTTGAAGATGAATCCGGCAAACTTGATCCCAATCATATGGACGTCAAAGCGTGGACGATTCTGTTGGCCAGCGTTAACGTTGGTGATTGGGATGACGGTAGCGGCACCAACATGGACACCGATAGCTACGGCCAGCTCGCCGACGCACTCGCCCGCGTGCGCTTCGATGAAAATATTTGCCCCACCGGCCACATCACCCGCATCGAACAGCTGCTTGAGGCCAAGCCACTGCCCAATGGAGTCCGTCATCCGTTAACGCGTGCCGAACTAGCGCAGATCAGGCCCTTCCTTACTTTGGCTTCGTTGGGACAGGGACGCGAAGGACTGATCGACCTCGGCACGATGATCCGTCTGCCGAGCACGTCAGCGAAGTCGACGAGTATCAGCCAGCTCGACAGCCAGCTCGACAGCGAACCTCCGTCAGATCTCCTCGCCTATCCTACGACGCCGCGTTTGTTCGCGGCAGGATCCGTAGTGGTAATCAAACCCACCAAGCCACTCAGTCCCGTTCAAATTCAACGTGGTCGTAAATATCACTATGGCATGTCGAACAGTACTGATTTTAAAACGATAAATACCGCTATCAGTCACCAACCCGATTGGGGAGAGGCGGTTGGCCTGGAAATTCCCGCTCCGGTCAACCTGATCGAAAGTTCGGAAGTCGTGCGCGAAGTGTTGTGGGGCGTCAAGCGATCGACCCCCCAAGACTTATCTGCCCTGCTGCAAGTACCCACCACACGGAATGACGTTTTCGGACAACCGATCACAGGCTTGCATCTGGTCAATCCGCTCGGCGTTTTTGACGATACTGACATCGACAGCAAGATCACCGTGATGCAGTCAGAAATCGATGATCCCGACAGCGGCGTTACTCGTAATAATCCGCCAAACGGCACCCTTACCAATGCCGCAACCATGATCCGGATTACTGGTGTTGGGCTCGACCGTGTACCGGATAACGGTTTCGCGCGCATCGACAGCATCAACAAAGTAAGCGGTGCTCGTCAGAAAGAATTCGTCTCTTATCTCGGTTTTGGCTACATTCAAAATAGTCGATTTCCTGTCATTTTGGGGGTTACCCGTGGTTTAAATTTTCCAGGTAGCAGCGGAGCGCTCAGTCATCCGGCAGGCAGTCAGTTGACCTTTATTGCCCCGCGAGAACTGCCGCCATTGGCGCTCACCTCGCAAGGCTTAGTGACCATCGAAAGCGGTTCGTCAGTGGCCGACGCCGCTGGACGCCAAGGCGCGCAGCAGTTTCGCCGCGTCGTTGCGCAAGCTGTACCACAAGAATCGCTGTTAGAGAAACGCTGGGAAAAACAGACCCAATTACACTCCCTACTGGCGCAACGCCAGGGCAGCCTGATGAGTTCTTTCCCCGTCGGCCATCAGCGATTGGTGAAAGAATTACCCAGCAACAACGCAAATCCCCAGGTCAGATTCAAGGACGACAACATTGGCGTGCGGCCAGCCACGTTGCGCACCCACCTTTTCTCCAGCCACCTCAATTACGATTGGTTCGTACGCTTCGGCGTTACCGGCACCAATCCGAGTGACGCTGACTTCCTCGATTATCATCAAACTGACGGCCGCCAAGGTCGGCCCACGACGGGCGGCGGATCGCCGACCAATCTTTCACCTGAGGGATTTCCGCTCCAAGGGCCGCTGGCCTATCCGCTTTTCACCGGGCCGTCGGCAACAAACCCAGAAGCCATTAAGGGATTTTTCACTTACAACCTCACCAATAACGCATCGCCAGTGCTCAATGGCCGCCAACTCGGAATGTGGATCAAACCGTTGGAGCCATTTACGGGGGTCGTCACGCTTCTCGATTTACGTTCACCAGTCAACAACGCAGGCAAACGCTGGAAAGCGGGAATTGCGGCAGACGGTCGCCAGGAAGTGGAAAATGGCGATAATTTCTATCAAAATCGCGTGACCTTGGCCTATGAAGACGTTACCAAGCAATTGGTGCTGACCATCGCTAACAACGCAACCGAGCACCTGGTCGATCATGGAATGATCACCCAGAGCGAGCAGTATACTTTCCCAGGAACTCGTGGTCCGGTGCCGCCGACAACGGACCCGGATGGACCGTATGTCGATCCACGTTGCCTGGGAACTGAAGCAGCCGGAATAATCCCGCCAAACGGAATTACTTTGCGGCCGCTCGCGCCCAAGCGTCCTTTTAACTTAGTTCAACACCGTTACCAACTCGACAAAACCGACGGATTCAAAGTCGATCAATGGTACTTCGTCCAAGTATCTTTCGACGGCAACGATCCCGGTCGTATGGCAATCATCGTCAATGGCATCGTCGGCAAGGACGTCACCCGAGCGAGCGCCGCTGGCTCGACGTTGACCATGAACCAAATCGGTGACCACATTACTCTTCCATCGTTGGTGCTGCGCACGGCGTTGCCGGCCACCCCCAATGTCCGCAGCGGCGGAGCCTCGACGATTTTGTTCAAACCAAAAATCACCGTGGATGCCTACGCCGTCGACCCCACCACCCAGCAAGTCATCACTGGTGCCGCCGCCGTCGCCGCTCTTTTGCCCACCCGTGGCGTCATCCGCATCGGCAACGAATTCATCAGCTATGACGATCTTCAGGGCGTCGATTTGTTGCACTGCATGCGCGGTCGCCGCCAAGACAGCGACATCGAACAATTGGCCAGCAATGCTTATGCCTGGATTCAAATCGAGGAGCATTTGGCTGGGGACCAAGTCTTAGCCGGTGGCGTTCGCTTTAACCCAGGTAGTCAGGGACATCTATGGCATGGTCAGTGTAAATTAGTGCACGATTTGCCGAACGGTGATCCGGCCCATCTGTACCAAGTCTGGGCTGACCTGACTATGCCGAGCACCATCGATCCAGATTCATCGTTGCCGGTCTTGTTAAAAGATGCATTCACTATTTCGATAGAGAATGGCTCTTTACTATTGCCACCGGCGCAACAACCACAGTGGCCGCCACGCGGCTATGCACGACTCCCCAGTGGCGAAATCATTTATTACGACAACGGCGTCGCGCCCATGCCTGCGCCTGGCAAACCCGTGATATTGAAAAACGTGGTTCGTGGCCAGCTAGGAACCACTGCCGTCGACATCACTTGGCTGCCCCTTCTAACCATCACCCTCGTCAGCTTCGAAGTCGACTCCAATCCGATCGGCAGTTTCCCTGACTACATCGCTCCAACGCCGGCCGTTCCGGACCCGGATCAAGAAGCTCTTTTAGTCCAATTCATGGACACCATGACCAACCGAATCGAATGGCTCAGCTACGATCAATTAGCGACCATCAATGGCGCTTACTTTTTTATCGACACCAGCGGGTTTGGCTTCGAACCAGCGCAACGTAAATTTGGTAGTCGTGCCCGTCAGCGTACCGCCTTCGCGGCAACCGATATTCCCGGTGGCGGCGCCATGCCCTTCCGTCAAGGTCGCACGATTATTTTACCGGTCCAAACTTCTCTAAACGATGCTCACCTCTTGGTCACCGGCGATGTACTGACCATAACGCCGAAATCGTTGAACGCTCCTGGTTCCCTGCGACCCGTGTGCGTGCGTTATGCCGCTACTGACGGTTTTCATGTCACCGCAGGTAAACAGCCAACAAATCCCGGTAAGAACACCTGGGACACCGTGAATGGTTATTTCACCTTCACTGAGAAACTCGACCAATATTGGGGAAGCAACCGTTTTGAGCTCATAAATTATCCCGGCTGGTGTGGCATCGATCTGTCACATCAAAACTATGCGACCCCACCCCATTTCACCATGCCCCTGGCCGGTGCCTTTGCCATGAACGGAGCGAACATCTATTTTGGTGGCGATGATACGGTGAACGCCTCCCCAATGCGTCCCGCCGTGGCTCCCAAAATGATGATTATTGACGGCTTATTCAGTGGCGACCAGCCAGGCGGCAGCAACTCAGCAGCGGGGTACCACAACGCGGTCGAAGGCTATAGCCCAGTCGATGACAAACCTTTTTCACCCGTATTTGATCCCACAAAAGATCAGAAATTGATGCCGTGGCTGAATGCCGCGCCGCTCTCAACCCCCCCGGTCTTCATCAGCACCACTCATTATCCCTTTTCTGACGATCTTGGACTGGTGCTGATCGGCGGCGAAGTTTTCGCCTACGAACAACATATTCCTCCGGAAACTACGCCTCCTACTCCACCCAGCATCCGACTCATCGGCCGTGGCCTACTCGGCTCGAAGCCGATCATTCATCGTGGCCCAGAAACCGTGCTCGTATTACCGATCGGGCCGGTCGGCCGCTTGGTCCGGAATCTTGCTTTCAGTGCAACGAGCGAGCAGGAACTTTTCATTTCAACGCAAGGCAAAAAAAACCCTAACAAACACCCTGGCCACGAAATACTCAATGCGCCGGTCATGCTCCTGAGTTCATCTAACGGCGACCAGATGGAACTCATTACCGCCACCAACCGTTGTGTCGCGCCCTGGCATCGCGGCATGTACAATACCGAACCGCAGAAAAATTGGCCCGGCACATATACCAACAACGGCAAACCGGATATAGACACTCTGGTTATTGGCTGGTGGCCGCGATATCCGAGCGGGCTACCCAACCAGCAGTCGCCGCTGTGGAGTTCGCTGAATAACGACAAACGTTCGGCGATGCTGCGTTGCCGGATGTACGCCTGGATGGGCTTTCCGATTCGCTTCCACGACACCTGGATGAATAGTGGAAGTGGTCTGTTAAACATCGACCTGATCGACGATGGCGTCGGCACTTTCAACGTACTCGCGTCAGCCCTCGACCAAGGATTTGATTGGAATGAATCTCTGGCCAACAGTTTCACTCTTAATTCCGGTGTTAACGGCCAGGACGCCAGCGCGATATTTTCGCGCTTCCAAAACAAGGCAGTCGATGGCATCGAAGCTCGCGTGCGCTGGGAATACCGCCTGCCACCAGCCAATGCGTCGCAAGGAGGACTTGGACCGACGGGGAATGGCGCCGTCACTTTCCTTAATCGCGTGGCAACCGCTGGCAATACCGCGCCGATGATTGGCAAAGTCAAACTGCGGGCGCATGCGCCAGTAAAAATTCTGCAGGTCGAGGAAGCACGATGACTATTGCCCACTACGCATCCACCGCCAAATCGCGCCACGGTTTCACCCTCATTGAGATCATGGTTTCGCTGATGATTTTCGTCGTCGTCAGCGGCGCGATGGTCAGCATTTTGATGATCAGTTCGGATTTGTTCCGCCGTGGCGAATTCAGCCGTTCAGCCAACGATGAAACCATTGCCGTGCTGGGCGCGGTCAGCGATGACCTGAATCATATGGTGCCAGAAAATAGTGATGGCTGGTTCTTTGCAGGCATCCCCCGCGCTAGCGGCAATACGTTGGTGTCGTTCACCACCGCTGGTCAAAGCCCTGATGGTATCGGTGCACGTGGACAGAACGCTCGTTCGTTGGTTGGTTTGTGGATCGAAGAAATACCGCAGCAAGAACCACGCTTGCGGCGTATCGTGCTTGACGATTCGCGCGGGATCTTGGATTTCATTTCTTCGTTGGTCATCGCGAATGGAAATAGCGGTCGCATCATCACTAATTTTGACACCCTCAGTTGGAAAGGTTACAATTCCGCAGGCGCAGATGCTGGACTCGGGGGTACAGTTAATTCTGCGAGTCTGCCAGCAGATACCGATTGGTTTGGCCGCCAAATCATGCGTGCACTGGCGAATAACGCCGGAGCCGCTGACATCAAATTCACTGGTAGTTATTATTGGAAAGCCCCCACGGGTACCGGCGCAGGTTCCAGCGGCGGTGGAGGCACGGATAATATCACCCTCCCCATCTCTAGCTCCGTTCTCACCCAAGGCTGCCTCCACTTCAGCTGCTGGGTAGCGCTCAATGACATCCCCGGCATGCAGCGACCCAAAGATAAAAATAATCAACCAGACTGGGAGCAGCTTGACGCTAATGGAGGAACGCGCCTGGGACCGTGGGGGCCTTCTATCATCAGCGGCAACCAATCATCTGAAGTCTACGACACACGACCCAAGGGCTGGATTCCTCCGGCACAGAACGCCAACACGCTGACGCGCAAACCACCATTTCCAGCAGCCATTCGTCTTTCTTTCGTGCTGACCGGTGGTGGCCGCTTCGCGCCCAAAGGAATCCTGCAAAGCGATCTCACCGGCACCACGAACGCAGGCGAATTGCGCTATAGTGGCTTCACCGGATTGCCTTCAACTCCAGGATCAATGGTACGAGTCGAAGATGAATGGATTGCTTATGTGCAGAACATCAGTGGACGCCTCGTATTTTTAGCACCATCCCCAATTGACGGTCCAGGCCGTGGAGCTCGTCGCAGCACTGTCGTCGCGCATGCACGCGGTGCGGTGATTCGCGTCGGACAAAGCTATAGTTTGGTGCGCGCGATTCCGCGCTGACGGGCGAAAAGAACACGCAAAGAACACGCAAAGAACACGCAAAGAACGCACAAATCCGCTTGTCGCACTGCTGCCGAGCACAACGCTGCCGCCCCCATGGATGACATCCTCAGCTTTCTTGATCTCGACCGCTTTCAAATCAGTGACTTCTTAGTCATCGGCACGCTGATTGTCCTGGAAGGCTTGCTGTCGTGTGACAATGCGGTGGCCCTGGCGATGTTGGCGCGCAAATTACCCAAAGAACAACAAGGCAAAGCGCTGCGCTACGGCATTCTGGGCGCCTATACTTTCTTAATTATCGCGCTGTGTCTCGCGACCTGGATTATCAGCCAATGGTATCTGAAGATTCTCGGCGGGTTGTATTTGCTGTACATTGCCGCGAACCATTTCCTGCATGCCCACCAGAACCCGTTAGAGCCTGACGATCAGCCAAAAACGTTACGTCGTATTCCTGGCCTGTCGGTGTTCTGGAGCACCGTGGTCATGATTGAATGCACGGACATCGCATTTTCTGTGGATTCCATCGCCGCAGCGGTGGCCCTGTCCGATAAATTTTTCGTCTTATTGATCGCTGGTTTCATTTACATTCTGATCATGCGTTATGCGGCTCAGGGCTTTATCCTGCTGCTGCGCAAATTCCCACACCTAGAAACGGCGGCTTTTCTGGCGGTGGCGACCATCGGCCTGAAACTCATTCTCGAATTTCCTGGCGATGTGGTTGGCCGTGGACAGCCCAACGCCGAGCCAGCGACGTACAAAACCTCGGCGGAATATATTCAGCTGGTGGATAAGCAGTACCAACCGGTGTTCACCATTCCCTATGCGATCACGATTTACAGCCACTCAGCAAGCGCGCCGGATGAATCGCGTTTTACCGCTGAGAAAAACTATCGCGTCGCCCGCAGTTATTGGAATTTGCACGGACGTTCGCTCATCCACATCAACAGCGCTTTTTCTTCCGTTCTGATTCTTCTGATCTTCGCCGTCGGCTTCATCAAACGCGCCAAGCCCGAAGACCTGGCAAAGCACGCCGAGTCCGAAACCGCATTGGACCCCAAAGATCCACCAAAGGCGTGATGCCCTAATAAAAAAACCAATCCCCAGCAAGCGCCAGGGATTGGTTGAATGAGCCAGCAACTCAAAGCTCAAAGCTCGAAGCTCAAAGCTCAAAGCTCGAAGCTCGAAGCTCGAAGCTCAAAGCTCAAAGCTCAAAGCTCAAAGCTCGAAGCTCGAAGCTCGAAGCTCGAAGCTCGAAGCTCGAAGCTAGTAGCTCAAAGCCATTACTTCCCCTTAGCAAAATTCGCCGAAGCGAAATCCCAGTTCACCAAACTGGTCAGAAACACTTCGACATACTTCGGACGCAGGTTCTTATACGTCGGATAATACGCATGTTCCCACACATCGCAGGTGATCAGCGCGGTCTGTTTGTACTTCATGGGCAGATCGGCATTCGAGGTCTTAGTGACCTTGAGCTTGCCGTTTTCAACTACCAGCCAGCCCCAGCCTGAACCGAATTGGCTGACGCACGCTGCGGTGAATTCCTCTTTGAATTTGGCGAACGAGCCAAAGTCGCGCGTGATCGCGGCTGCCAATTCGCCGGTTGGTTCGCCGCCGCCCTTCGGCTTCATGCTGTTCCAGTAAAACGTGTGAATCCAAATTTGCGCGGCGTTGTTAAACACTGGGCCATCGGAGGACATGATGATGTCTTCGAGGCTCTTGGTGCCGTCGACTTTTTTGTCGTCAGCGAATTTGTTGAGGTTGACCACGTACGCGTTGTGGTGTTTGCCGTGATGCAGTTCGAGATTTTCCTTCGTCAGATGCGGCTCAAGAGCGGCAAGGTCGTAGGGCAAAGCGGGGAGAGTGAAGGTCATGATGGGACTCCAGGGAATGAGTGGAGCGACTCCCGAGAGAGGCGCGTGTGGGCAAGCATGATAAGCCTCACCCGCGCGGCTGTGCAAGCCAGCGATGCTGGAATACCGGGGTCGGATGCTGGCATCCTGGAATTATTCTGGATCGTTGGCCAACATGGACGCCCTCGCCCCGAATCTCCGACGCCTTCGTAAACAAGCCAAACTCACTCAAGCCGAGTTGGCTGAGCAAGCCGGTCTGCCACGCGCGACGCTCGCAGCGATGGAGCAAGACGGCGCCAATCCTGGCGTACAAAGCGTGCTGGCAGTGGCCAAGGCGCTGCATGTCAGCCTTGATGAATTACTGGTGCTGCCGCCCGAGCACCGTCACTACAAAGTCACGCCCAAAGAACAGCAAGAATACCGCGCCGAACACGGACGTTACGTCGCCCGCTTGGTGTCGCCGATTGCCTCACGCGGGGTCGAGATGAATCACGTCACCATGCAACCGGGTTGCCGCAGCGTTGGTCGACCACATCCCCTCGGCGCGCAGGAATTTTTTTACTGCCTGAGCGGCCGCGCCATGCTGCACATTGAAGACGAGCAGATTGAGGTGCTGGCCGGATCACTCGTGCAATTCCCAGGGCATCGCCGCCACGTCTATATCAACCCTGATCAACACACGCCAACCGTAGCAATATCGGTGGTGGTGTTTCGCATGGGCTGAGACAAAGGTGACCACCGGCCACAGGATCGTGCGGCGACGTCGAGTGTAAAACCCGTGGTCTGTAGCCGGTAGCCGGTAGTCGCTCTCACCTCTGCCCTTGAGAATTTCCCGGCGTAAATTTCTTCTCTGGCACGCGCGGATCATGACCACAGGATCCCCGCCCATGGCGAACACGGCTCCTCCTTCAATCACTGGCACGTTGGAACTTGATGGGCTCGCGGCGCTGGTGTCCGCTGGCCACGTCACGGCGCTTGGTGGCATTAAAGCCGATCAAATCCAGCCTGCGAGTTTAGATCTGACGCTGGACGTCGAAGCTTATCGCATGCCAGGATCGATCTTGCCGATGCCTGGTGAATCGGTGCGCGAATTGGTGCGCAGTTTAGCGTTGGAGAAAATCGATCTGAGCACGCCGTTCTGCATGGGACATGATCAAGTGTACTTGGTACTGATGCGTGAACGCCTGGCCCTGCCGCCTGGCGTTGAGGCCTATGCGAACGGTAAAAGCAGCACCGGACGCGTCGATTTGGGCACGCGCGTTTTGGCTGATGGCAGCCCGCGCTACGACCGCATTCCAGCCGGATATCACGGCGAGCTGTGGCTCGAACTGATTCCCCGCAGTTTCAATATTGTCGCGCAGGCTGGCGTCAGCCTGAACCAAGCGATCTTTTTTTCTGAGCGTCATGTCTTGAACCAAAACGAATTGGCCGAACGGCATCGTCGCCAACCGTTGCTGTGGGAACCGGGCGGCAAACCATCGCCAATCAGTTCGCTGTTCGACGGACGCTTGGTGATGACCGCCGATCTCGACCGGCCCGTGGTCGGCTTCGTTGCCAAGCGAACGCATCATCCATTGGTGCTGTCCAAACTTGGCGGCCACGAAGCTCGCCATTTCTTTTCTGCGTTACAACAACCAGATTCGGGTTTTCTCTGCCTTGAACAAAATCGTTTTTACATTCTTGCGACCCGTGAACGCGTGGTGGTTCCGGCCGACCTTGCCTGTGAAATGGTACCGTTCGATCCTACCGCCGGAGAATTCCGCGCGCACTACGCTGGTTTCTTTGATCCTGGTTGGGGTGTATTTGGCAGCGATCATCGCGGTGCACCTGCCGTGCTTGAAGTACGACCCCACCAAGACGACTTGATTCTGCGTCACGGCCAACCGATTTGCGCGATGGCTTATGAAACGCTGCAAAAACCGTGCTCACGTTTGTATGGCGCCTGTGGCAATAATTACGCCACTCAAGAAGGTCCACGACTCTCCAAGCATTTCGCGTAGCTCTGATTAGCCTCCACCCATGGCGCGTTTGAACACGCGCGTATGCGAATGCGTCGGCAGCATAATCGTCACGGTAGTGCCGCGACCAACGTCACTGGTCAGCGTCAATAAGCCTTCGTGCTCACGCACGATTCGTTGCACTAAGCTAAGACCAAGTCCAGTGCCTTGCGCTTTGGTGCTATAAAACGGCGTAAAAATACGCTCTTGCTGATCAGCGGGAATTCCACAGCCATTATCACGAACCGTAATTTTCAGCCCGGGACCGCCGAGCGCTGAATCGCGCTCCAACGGATTGACCTCACACGACAATGTCGGACAGGTCATTTGACGAAGCGCGTCAATGGCATTGTTGATCAAATTCGACAAGACTTGGCGCAACTGACCACCATCGGCCAGCACGGCTCCACAGCCGTCATGAATGACGAAAGTCATTTTAATGCCATCCGGCAAATCGCGCCGCTGTGTGGTCATGATCCGTATTTCCTCAATCAGCGGTGGCAGATCGAGGGGTTCGCGTTCCGGTGCTCGCAAGCGGGACAGCGTTAAAAAATCATCAACAATACGCGCCAGCCGATCCGCCTCGGTGACCATGATGCGCGCCAAACTTTCCGCGTCGCTGTTTTTAGCCTCGCTGGACATCTCTGCCAATTCTTGCGCACAACCACGCAAGCTGGTCAACGGATTCCGCACTTCGTGGGCGATGCCCGCCGCCATTTCACCCAATGCCGTCAGATGCTCTGCGCGCTGGGCGCTATCTTCTAACAAACGCAGGCGCGTTTCATCTGCGATAATCAACGTTCGCCCTAAGGGCTTATCGCGACGATCGAGCAACTCCGTAACGCGCAACACCAACTGCTCACCGCCAGCGGCGGTAAATCGTTCAAGCGCGGGACAACGATCGCCTATCAGCAGGCCCAACACTGGGGCCAACGCGGGATCCAATAACAGTGATGCCACCGGAGTTCCCTCCACCATACCACTGAGTCCAAGCAACCGCCGTGCTTCGGCATTGGCGTAAGCAACCGCGCCGGTGCGATCAACAGCGAGCACTCCTTCGCCCAGACGATCCAACACTTCGCCGGTAAAAATTCGCTGCTCACGTAAACGACGCGCCAGCAATTGGCCCAGCAAATCGACCAGAAACAACGCGCCCACTTGGGTTGCCAACACCCCAAGAATGCGATCGGTCTGAGTCAGCGCAGGGGTGGCATTTAAAAAATCTTGGGGAAATGGTGCCTGCCCAGCAAGGTACATACTGGCGTTGACTGCCAGGACCAAACTCGCCAACGCTGGCAACACGAACAAAGCTACTCCGGGCAAAACCAACGTGCCCACCAACACGACCGCAAAAAGCAACACCACGCCAGGAGATGAAACGCCGCCGCTAAAATGCAGCAGTAAACCGATCCAAATTAAATCGAACACCAAATGGAGTGCCAATTGCCAACGCCATCGCGCCAACCACACCGTCGCGAATAGCAAGACCGCCACTGCCGTCGTCGTGACCAATAAACTTTTAAGGTAGGTCGCGGCGGGCTCGACCAAATCCGGTCGGCGGCCCTGGGTAACGATCACCAATACGCCAAAGCCCATCGTGATCAGCAGCAGGCGTACCAAACTGACCTGACGAGCGGAGGTGCGAACGTCTCCACGCCCCAAGCTTACCCGACGCTTACCCGACAATGATGAAGGTGGACGAAGCGCCTCTTTCTTAGCCAGTTCAGATGACTTCATCGTAGTTACTCCATCTCATGAATCGACAATGCCAATAGTTGACTGCTGTTTAAACGCGATCGTCTCTCCGCTTTCAACAGGTGACCCCGGCATTTCGGCCGGGGTCACAGGATCAATCACCATGATCTTCAACGATCGCAGACCGCCTTGTTAGCTTCCGCGAACGGCACTCTGCAATTGCAAGATCGGATAGAAAATGGCCAGCACAATAACGCCCACCACCACACCCATAACCATGAGCATGATCGGCTCGATCAAACTCGTGAGTGCCTTGACCATCGCATGGACTTGCTGGTCATAGAATTCGGAGATTTTCGCCAGCAACGTTTCGAGCGCGCCGGATTTTTCACCAATGCCGATCATCTTCACCACCATCGGCGGGAACACCCAAGAGGTCTGTAAATAGGTGGTGATACTTTCGCCTTTGCGCACCGTTTCGCGGGTTTCCAGCAAGGTTTCTTCAATGACCACATTACCTGCGGTAGACGCGACGATCTCCAACGCCTGCAGCAATGGCACGCCCGATGATAACAATGTGCCGAAAGTTCGCGCGAAACGGCTCAGGGCGACCTTTTGAAAGAGCGGACCAAACACCGGAAGCTTCAGCCAAATCGTATCACGAATGCGCTGGCCCGACCGCGTGCGCATGGCGAATTTATAACCCACGATGGTGGCAATGATAATGATCACGCAGGTTAAAATGTTGTCAGTTAGCCAATTCGAAACACCCAAAACGAACAACGTCACACCCGGCAGTTTAGCGCCCAAGGAATCAAACATAGTTTTAAATTTGGGCACGACGCCGATTAATAAGTAGCCCGTGATGCTAAAGATCAAAACGAGCGAGATGATCGGATAGGTCATCGCTGACTTGATTTCGCTCTTGAGCGTCTCGCTCGCTTCCAAGAACTCGGCCAAGCGATTCAGAATGATATCCAGCTGACCGGATGCTTCGCCCGCCTTCACCATATTGATGTAGATCTCAGGAAACATTTTAGGAAATTTGGTCATTGCCTCGCTGATTTCAACACCACCACGAACCAAGTCAGCGCACTCTTGCAGACCCAAACCGAAACCTTTGTTTTGATCGCGGGTCTGCTCAGCAAGAATTTCGAACGATTCCAGCAACGGAATGCCCGCGCCGATCATGGTCGCCAATTGACGAGTGAAGAGACACAGTTCGTAAGTCTTACATTTTCGCGGAGCCGCGCCGCCAAGTTGCATATTAAAGTTGAATCCACCGCCACCGCCAGCTTGCGTCAATTTTACGATGGAGAGTTGCTGTTGCCGTAATCGCCCCGTGGCCTCGGCCTCGGTTTCGGCTTCGATATTACCCTTCTGTTCACGACCCGATGCGTCTCGGGCAACATATTGGAATTTAAGTTTCGTAGCCACGTATGATCTCCCTATTTGGCGTAGGCCGAAGTATGTCCCGCGATTGAATCACATGCAAGGTCTCATGTCTTATGTCCGATGTCTTATGTCTTATGTCCGATGTCCGATGTCCGATGTCGTTTGGTACGGGGTTTTGCTTAGGTAATTGATGGGTTGATATGCGGACAGCGTAGACAGCTCAGCAGTCTGGAAAATGTCATCACTCGCACGCGCGCAGTTTTAAGCGCAGCATGTTCAGCCTATTGAGTCGCCCATCCCCACGGCAGTTCATGTCCCACGACGACATCGGACATCGGACATCGGACAAGCACGTTCAGCCTATTGAGCTGTTCATCCCCACGGCAGCTACTGTCCCACGACGACATCGGACATCGGACATCGGACATCGGACATCGGACATCAAAGATTATTTCGCCCCCTCCGGCGCTAACGCGCTTTCTCGCGCTTTCCCATCTATGATCGACGTTATGCGCACGCCGAAATTTTCATCGACCACCACCACCTCACCCTTGGCCAAAAGCTTGCCATTCACCAGGATATCCAGCGGTTCGCCTGCCAAACGATCAAGCTCAATAACCTTGCCAGCGGTGAGTTCGAGAATGTCCTGGATGATCATGTCGGTGCGTCCGAGTTCGACCGCCAAAGTCACCTGAATATCACGCACCAGTTCGAGGTTGGGCTGACCTTTCACCCCACCCCCAGCGCCGCTGAGGTCTGGGAATGCGGCAGGTTGAACGTCCTGTGGGACGGTGGTCGTTGGAGCATCTGGCATATGGCTATCCTTGCATCAGTCGCGATCGAGAGGGTTCTTACCGGCGGGGATCACACGATCCACTAGGTAGCCGACTTTCTTACCAATGGTCCCTGGGCGACCCATTAAACGTTGTAAGCCAGCAACACGACCCGCCATTTGAGCGTCATGTCGTTGATCCAGCACCAGCACATCGCCGACCTGCAATGCCATCACTTCGCCAATGGTGACGGTAGACGTGCCGAGCTCGCACGCGATTTCGAGGGTGGTTTGCTTTACCACGCGATCGAGATGTTTGCGTTGCCCAGGGCTCTGCGTTCGTTTCATCGCCGCGAAACGAAACTGATTACCGAGTTGGCTGACCCTGCCTTCAAGGCTGATGAAAGGGATGCAGAAACACAATTCGCCCGGTTCAATTTCACCGGGAGCGGTCAGGCTGAAGGTGGCGACTAATACCATTTCCGAACTTGGGATGACCTGAACAAACTGCGGATCCATCTCGCGGGCTTCGACCACCGGATTGAAGGCCACCAATTCTTTCCAGCCTTGCGCTAATTGGTCCATGAAACGTTTGATGACGTTATCGAGCAGACTTTGTTCGATGGTAGTCAGCGTGCGGATGCGATCGAGCGG
>JAYVSL010000064.1:0-8279 GCA_043775355.1 Planctomycetota bacterium | reverse complement strand
CAATCCGGTGCCGCCGTATTTGCGCGCGGTCGACGTTTCCGCCTGTGAAAAAGCCTGAAACATGCGGCCGCAGGCGTCAGCGCTCATGCCAATGCCGGTATCTTCGACGGCCACCGTCAGGCGCAGAACGTTGCCTTCCATGGCCGTCGTGGCGCGCACGGTGATCGCGCCATTTTCAGTGAATTTCGCAGCGTTTGACACCAGATTGGTCAAGACTTGGCGCACTCGTCCAGGATCACCGATGACGCTGTCCGGCAGCGTCGGATCAAAGGCCAGCACCAAGTCGACGCCTTTTTCCAAGACTTTCCCGGCCAGCAACGTTGCGGCGTCGCTCAGCACCGTGCTGGGGCGAAATGGTACTTGCTCTAATTCAACTTTCCCGGCTTCGATTTTGCTGAAGTCAAGAATGTCGTTGAGCAAGAGTAATAAATTATCGGCGCTCGAACTGATGATGTCGGCGTATTCTTGCTGCTCACGATTGAGGGGCGTGCGCCCGAGCAGATTCACCATGCCAATAACGCCATTGAGCGGCGTACGAATTTCGTGGCTCATGACCGCAAGAAAGGACGCCTTTGCCTCGGCGGCTCCAAGCGCTTCATTGCGGGCATTTCCCAAACGATTGCGTAATTGGTTGACCTGTTGTGCTAATTCAGCGATTTCGTCGTGTCCATCGACCTGAATCACGGATTGCGCCTGATCGCCAGCGGCGACTTGCAACGCCAGCGAACGCACGCGTCGAGTAATCAATCGGTCGAGCAACCAGATGGCGCCAAAACCAGTCAGCACCAATGCCAGCATGGTCGTCGCGCTCTGCCACCACAGCGTGGTCATTCCGGCTTGCCAGGTGCGGCGGGGCAGAATCACCTGTCCGCAGAGTGTGGGCTTGCCCAGCCCGTCGTTGAGCACGGTCATTCCCGCGATTTTTACCGCGCTTTCGTCTGCGCCTTTTCCAGCGTTTTGGATTCCACGATTGCCGCCTGCAAGTTGCGCCAGGGCTTCTGCTGGCGCGTCGCTTTGCCGCCACAAGTGAACCTGCGATTGCAGGCGTTCGGCTAAATTCGCCAAGCGTTCGGTGGTCAGGTCGCGCACCCAAATCAGTGTTCCCACGGCTGGACCGCTGCCATCGCCATGCAGCACTGGGCGCGCCGCGAACAGCACCAGTCCTTGATCCAGGCCAAGAAAACCAGCCACCACGGTATCCGTAGTGCCGTTATTTGGGCGCAGCGCAGGAGTGTCGGTGATCAGCTGAAAGAGCGCTGCGCTGCGAGCTGCGCCGCTGTCACCAAGAACCGCTTCGCGATGTACGATTTTGCCCTGCGGATCGAGAAAGAGCATCAGCTCAAGCGCGTTACCCGACATGGCAGAAGCGGTGATTTGGTCGGCGGCAAAAGTCGGGTTGGTGCCGCTGAGAAATTTCCAAGCGTCATCCCACGCCGACCAATCGCTAAGTTTCGCCGCCAAATCAGCGGTTTCTTTACTCAAAATAGAGCGCAGTCGGCCCACTTGATCGGTAACTTCCGTATCTTCCAGCTGACGAAAACGTTGCACCGCCAGCACGCCATTGATGCTCACCACCAACGTCGCCAGGACGGTGAAAAAGATGACAATGGTGACAATGACCTGAGTGCGCAGACGCATAGTCCGTCATTCTAACCCAGAAACGAACGCAGGTCTTGGGGCAGTTTCGTCGGGAGCCCGTGCTTGGCGGCGTTTCGCCAATCCAGCTCAGCTCTTCCAGTTTTCCGCTTTCATGCGCATGCCCAGGGCGCGGATCGCTTGCACGGCGATGCCATCTGGCCCTAGCGCAAACGGTTTGCGGTTGCGCACGGCTTCGCTGACCGCGCGATCATGCGGCAGGCTGCCGGCCATGGTCAGCTCGCGGTGGAGGTACGTCGACACCACCTGGCGCAATCGAGTAAACGTTTGCACGGCTTCGTCTTGATGGGCTGCCTGATTGATGACCACGCGAATATCGCGGCCAGGATCGCCATTTTCTAAAATCTTAATCAAGGCATACGCATCAGCCAGTGAGGTCGGATCTGGCGTCACCACCACCAGCACCGTGCGTGAAGCGCGCAGCAGCGTCATGACCTCGCGACCAATGCCGGCCGGCGTGTCGATCACCAGCATGTCGTAGCCTTTGCCGATAATTCCCAGGCCTTTGGTCAACAGATCGAGTTGGCTTTGGCTCAGCCGCGTCAATTCATCGCGGCCGCTGGCGGCCGGTAAAAAGCCCATGCCATTTGGTCCTTCGACAATCGCGCCTGCGAGTGGAGCGGCGCCGGTCAGCACTTCATACAACGTCGTGGTGGGATTGAGTCCCAGCATCACGTCGGCATTGGCAAGGCTCAGATCACAGTCGACCAACAGCGGTTTTTTTCCAAGGCGCGCCAACATCAGCGCGAGATTCACCGCGATGCAGGTTTTTCCAACGCCGCCTTTTCCTCCGGTTATTGCGACGGCGGGCAACGATGGAGGCAGGACCGCCTCAGGAATAGCGGTACTGCGACGCAAATTTTGCGCTTGGTCAGACATTTTCTATTTTATGTCCGATGTCCGATGTCCGATGTCCGATGTCGGGGAAAATTCGTCATGGCCTAGGCTGCGATGGGGACGGGGAGCACTCGGCTGGCGATTATAGCGGGGTCGGCGGCGACTATGTCGTCGGGGACTTCTTGTCCGGTGGTGATGTAGTTCAGCGGCAAATGGTGTCGACGTAAGCAACCGTAGAGTCGGCCCATCGCGGCGCATTCATCGAGCTTGGTGACCACCGCGTGGGCGATGGGCAAAATCGAAAAGCGTTCGACCACGGCGGCGAATTCAGCGCGGCCGCTGGTGGCTGCGACGGCAAGCATCACACCAAGTCCTGGCACGGCGCGACAGAAACCTTTCAGTTCATGGATGCGCGTCGCATCGCCTGGACTGCGGCCAGCCGTATCGATTAAAATGTTATCGTAAGATTCATAGCGGCGCATCAGCGCGCCGAATTGCGCTGGCGAGGCCGCGACTTCCAACGGCACGTCGAGCAAATCGGCATAAGCGCGTAGCTGGTCTTGCGCACCGACGCGATAGGTATCGATGGTGATCAACGCCACGCGGCGTCCGCGTTTGAGCACCAAATCGCTGGCAAACTTTGCCAAGGTGGTGGTCTTGCCCACGCCGGTCGGGCCGACCAACATCATTTTTTGCGTGGTGGTCCAGTCGATCGCACCGGCGCATGGCAAGTTGCGAGCGAGCAGTAAACCAAGGAAATCACGGTGTTTTTCTGGAGCTAAGCGAGTTCCCGCGCGGGCCATGGCGTCATCAAGTTCGGCGACCAGTTCGCCGGGAAGTTCGCTGTCGTCTAACTGGCTAGCGAGTTCTTCACCCAGATGACCACGCGGCGTGCCTTGACCAGCGGCGAGACGCGCGAGCTGACGACGGATAGAAACCAGTTCTTCTTCCAGACCGATAGAGGAATCGTCTTCTGTGCGATTACGCGCAAGCGCGGCGGCTTGGTTCGCAATCGGTGCATCGAATGACGTCGGACGCCACGGCGTGATTTCCGGTTCTGCTGGCGCGGCCGGCACCGAATAGCGCGCGCCGCGTGATGGCGAATCATCAATCGCAGCGACAACTTCGTACCCGCTTTTGCGCCCGAGTAATCCAGCCTCGCGGATAGATCGCGTTTCAATGATCAGTGCGCCATCGCCCAGATCATTTTTTACTTTTGCCAAAGCTTCGGGAACCGTGCGACCGGTGTAGCTGCGTACGATCATATAAATAATTCCTTCTTAATGTCCGATGTCCGATGTCCGATGTCCGATGTCTCGTGATCACTCAGTGACATCGGACATCGGACATCGGACATGCGACCTGTATAAATCATGATTTTGCTCCGAGCGCGATGGTTCCGACGACTTCGACCTCGATGCCTGGGGCGAGTTCGCTATAGCTCAACACGGCGAGGTCGGGGAAGAAGCGGCTGGTGATCTGGCGTAAACTGCGACGTAGCGCAGCGGTCGTTAGCAGCACCGGATCGTTGCCGGTGGCCATCGCTTCTTGCGTGGCCTTGCCCAGTTGATCGACCAAGGTGCTGGCTTCATTCGGCGCGATGCCCAGTCCACCGCCTTGGGTGGCGGCAACTAATGACTGTGACAAACGCTGTTCGGTGGCGGGCTCTAAAATCACCGCATGCATTTTTCCCTGCGCATTGACGTAGGGGGCGACCACGTTGCGACCCATGCGTGCGCGCGCATTTTCGGCGATAATGAGCGGATCGGCACCAGGTTGATCGGCGACGGTTTCGAGAATTTTTTCCAAGTTGGTAATCGGCACGCGTTCTTCGAGCAATGCCGAGATGACTTTTTGTACGGTGCCAAGTTTGGCGTTGGTTTCGATATCTTTGACCAGCACCGGTGCGTCGCGTTTGAGGCTGGTCAACATGGCCTGCACATCTTCGCGGTTGAGCAAGTTGGCAGCGTTGGATTTGAGGACTTGGGTCAGATGGGTGATAAATACCGAAGCAGGATCCGTGACGGTATATCCAGCGGTTTCGGCTTCCGCACGGCGCGACGATTCGATCCACACCGCATCAAGACCAAATGCCGGTTCTTTCGTCGCAATGCCAGCAATCGGAGCGCTGACTCCGCCGCCGTCGATCGCCAGTAAACGATCGGGATAGAGTTCGCCCTTGGTCATCGGCTGACCATGCAGCAACACGCGGTAGGCAGTCGGCGCCAATTGAATGTTGTCTTTGATGCGAATTGGCGGAATCAACATGCCTAGTTCGCGCGCCAATTGTTTGCGCAACGTAGTGATGCGATCCAGCATGGTGCCGCCGCGATCTTTATCGACCAAGGGAATGAGTCGGTAGCCGATCTCGACGCCAAGACGGTCGCCAGCGAGCATGTCTTCGACCTTCTCGTCCGGTTTCTTTTCGGCGGCTTTTTCGTCTTTGGCGTTGTTCATGGCTTTTTCTTGGTCGTTATCTTTGACCAACTGCCAGACGCCGAACATTACGGCGGACAGCAGCGCGAATGGGAAGAGCGGCATTCCTGGGATTAAACCCATGAACAACACCATCGCTGAGGTGACGATGATGGCTTTGGGCTTGAGGAAAAATTCACGCGCCAGTTCCGTACCAACCGTTTGATCGCTGCGTGCTTTGGTCACTAACAAACCAGAGCCAATGGTGATCAACAGCGAGGGGATCTGACTGACCAAGCCATCACCAATCGTGAGCAACGTGAACGTGTGCAGTGATTGAGCGGCAGTCATGTTCATCATCGTCATACCAATAATGAAACCGGCGACGATGTTGATGATGGTGATGATCAGCCCGGCGATGGCGTCGCCTTTGACGAATTTACTGGCACCGTCCATGGCGCCGTAGAACTCAGCTTCAGAACTAATCTTCGCGCGCCGTTCGCGCGCGTCTTTTTCGCTGATTAATCCTGCGTTCAGATCCGCATCGATGGCCATTTGTTTGCCCGGCATGGCATCCAACACGAAGCGCGCGGCGACTTCACTGACGCGTCCAGCACCTTTGGTAACCACGACCAACTGAATAATCAGCAAGATGAGGAAGATCACCACACCGACCACGAAATTGCCGCCGGTAACGAAGTGGCCAAAGGTTTCGATGACCGAACCACCCTCACCAGTCAGCAAGATCAAACGAGTCGAAGCGACATTCAGTCCCAGGCGCATCATGGTGGTGATCAGCAATAAACTTGGAAAAGCGCTGAATTCCAACGGCTCTTTAGCGTAGATGCACACCAGCAAAATCAGCAGCGCCGTCGAAAGGTTGACCGCCAGCAGAGCAGACAAGAGGGGAGCCGGTAGAGGCAGAATCAACACCGCCAGCACCCCGACCACGCCGATGGAAAACATCAGCTCGGTGCGACGGCTCAGCCGTTCGGCGGTAGTCAGCAGCAGGCTGGGAACGGCTTCGGCCACGTTGGCTCCAGAATCCAGGCGTCGAGGATGGCGACACGCTTGTGGGCGCTCACCACAGACCGCCCATAAAAAGGCGGCCCACGACCATCAGGGGCAAGGTCCGTGCCAATGACGGCGAAACACCAGCGCGGTATGGCTATGCATGACACCGGTCGACCTTGGGAACCAATGAGTCCAGCAGCATAACTATTTGTGAGGTAAGGAACCAGGTCAGGAGGTCGGTAAAATCATGTCCACCGTCCTCTGGATCATCTGTATTTGGATTGGCGTGAGCATCGTTGGCGCGATTCTTGCCGCATTGTTTTTGCGCGGCGGTGAATCGGGCGGGAATCATCATGGCCCGGCACTGGATCCGCTATCGACCCGTCGTCGTCGCCGTCGTCAGCAAGATCAGGAAGATCAGAAAAGCGAGTGAGTACGGTCTCAGAGACGGTCTAGAAAGGCAATTTTAACAGGAGGGCGCAGAGGGGCCATTGGGTGGGCGGCGAAAAGAGAAAGACCCGAATGTGCCGATGAATTCGCGGCTCCCTTTCCTCTGCGCCTCTGCGCACTCTTGTTCAATTCTGCGTTTCCAGACGGCTTCTTGGTTAGGCTCGTGGATGTGCTTTGCGATAAACTTGTCGCAGGGCATCGATGGTTAAATGCGTATAAATTTGCGTGGTATTGAGGCTGCGGTGGCCAAGCAATTCTTGCACCGCGCGAATGTCCGCTCCAGCACGCAGCAGATGGGTGGCGAAACTATGACGCAAAGTGTGGGGCGTGGTGATGGCAGATAAACCTGTAGCGGCCAGGTGATGCGCTAAACGTCGGCGGACATCAACATCGCTGAGACGGCGACCTCCGCCTGCGCCACGCTTGGCGTTCGCGGTGCTTAGAAATACTCCGCGGGTGGCATCTCCGCGATCGTGCGTGGCATCGCGAAGGTGACGATACGCTTCAATCGCACGGACGGCGGGAGCGCCCAACGGAGCAAGTCGCTCTTTGCGTCCTTTTCCACGCACCAACGCGATACCACCGATCAGATCAAGATCGCGATCATTGAGTCCGACGAGTTCACCAACGCGCATGCCGGTGCTGTAAAGTGTCTCCAATAAGGCGCGATCACGCAGCGCCGCTTCGTCATCGCCTTGTGGCGCCGCAAGCAACGTGGTGATCTGATGATCCTCCAAATAATGCGGCAATTTACGCCGCACTTTGGGTGAGCGCAGCATCGCCGCTGGATTGGCAGGCAGACGTTCACTGGTGGCCAGGTAGCGTCCGAAGGCGCGCAGCGCAGCCACGGAACGAGCGATGGTCGCAGGCGATGGAGCCGGTTCGTTTTTCTTACCACCTGCACGATCCGCGATCCACAGACGCAGCATCATCGAATCGAGCGTGGTGACGGCTTGATCTGCGTGTCCTTGGGTTGTGCACCACGCTAGCCACGCATGTAATTCATGATGGTAAGCACGCTGGGTATGCAGACTGGCATCTCGCGCATCACGCAGATGGGCAAGAAAAGCATCAACGGCTTGGATGAAGGTTTCGGACATGTTGGGATTGCCACACCGTTGATGGCGAAAAGTCGTGGAGTTGGGAAGACCATGATGATGGCGTTAGAAATTTTTACTGCGCGTGTCGGGGATGACTCTGGCGTGGAGCCGGAGCGTCAACCCACAATTTTTCATGTTCTTTCAGTCGTTGATTTCGTCGTTCGTTTTCATGCAAGAATGACTCATAACGGATCGATGCGATTTAACTGCGCGCAATGCACGCACACCGCCGTGTACACTTCTGCGCGCGTCGCAACCATGAACACTTTATGGCAATGCGCGCATGCGACCGCTCTGGACGTTTGATTGCCAATGTTTGGGCGACCGGTGGGGGGATTGGGTTGAGCTGCAGTGGTCGAGCCAGGGACATAGGCGCCGGTAACGGATCGGCGGACACGCGTCGTGCTTACGGATTGCGGTGGTAAAACAGGGTCATTCGACATCTGGTCAGCTGGACGACGAATGGAGTTGGTGTCATTTGGTGACTGATTGACTCCACGGCGAATAAATGCGGTAGTCGGGCGCGACGGCATGGGCTGCGGTGGAGAATCGGTTTCTTCGCTTCCAGACGCGAGCGGTTGAGCAACGGGAAATTGTGGCGTGCGCACCAGGCGGGCAGAAGCCACCATGGGCGGAATCACAGGTGCGATCGGTGGGGTGTTATCGGCAGGGTTCGATTGCAAAAATGGCAGCGGCGTCCGAAATGACGGATTCACGCTCGTACGAGTACTGCCAGGTTGCATGGGCGCATGCGGCGACGTGACGCGAAATGATGGCATGCTGCGGGTTTGCGGCGGCTCTTCCGTA
>JAYVSL010000063.1:0-4697 GCA_043775355.1 Planctomycetota bacterium | reverse complement strand
ACCAAGCGTTTGATGGTTGATGGCGTTAGCAAAGCGTACCCAGGATTAATCGTCCTCAAAGATCTGCACCTGGAAGTCGACGCCGGAGAAGTCGTCGCCATTCGTGGCGCCAGCGGCACAGGAAAAAGCACGCTGCTGCATTGCCTTGGCCTACTTGATCGTCCCGACCACGGCAACATCAAACTCGATGGCGATGAGTTAACCACCCTGCGCGACAACGCCCGTTCACGAGCCCGCGCCAAGCGCATCGGCTTCGTTTTCCAAGCGTTTCATTTATTGCCAGAATTCACGCTGCTTGAAAACGTGCTGATGACCGCACGCACCGCCGGCCTGCCACTCGGTGCGGCAGAAACTCGCGCCCGCGATCTACTCAACCGTTTAGGTTTAGGCGACCGCGTCCGCCAAGATGTACGAACCTTATCAGGCGGCGAACGCCAACGCGTGGCGCTGTGCCGAGCATTATTGCCTCAACCACAATTGTTATTAGCCGACGAACCCACCGGAAATCTTGACCCCGCCACCGCTGCCGTCGTTCTTGATCAACTGCTTAATCTCGCGCGCCAAGCCCAAGCGAGCGTGGTGATCGTTACTCACGACGCCGCTATTGCCGCGCGCGCCGATCGCCGATTGACGCTGCGCGATGGCTGCCTGCATCCAGAATGATCCGAGAAAACGCAGGAGAGAACCATTTTACCGCTCAGCCACCAAGAGCGCAAAGGACTTACAGCAAAATTAAATTCACCCGCTTGGTGAAGACTAAAAGTATGCGTAATTTTTTATAAACTCTTGCTTTTCCTTAGCGTCTTCGCGTCTTGGCGGTGGAAGTTTGAGTCCAACTGCATTTTTTAGGTTAATGAGTCGACGATGATCACGCTTAAAACGCGCTCACCAAGCTCACGCCCCAGGACGTTTCCAACCCGGTGATCCCGGTTGTGCAGGCGCAGGAGCCGCCGCTGGTGCAGGGCTTCCTGCGGGACGTTGCGCTGCAGCCACTTCCTGCTGCCGACTTGCCGTCGCCAGTGCCTGAGCCGCCTCCACGTCGTGACCCAAGGCTTTCAATCGTTTCGCCATGTCCTCTTTATCGATGGAGCGATCGTACGCTTCCATCGCTTCGACCATGTCGTTTTTCACAAAGCGTTCGAGTCCATCGTTGAGCAACTGCATACCATAACGAGCACCCGTCTGCATCTGTGACGGGATCTGATAGGTTTTACCTTCGCGAATGTTGGCCGCGATTCCTGGAGTCACGAAAAGAATTTCATGTACGGCACAGCGGCCACCACCCTTCTTCTTCATCAGATTTTGCGCCACCACGCCGCGCAGTGAGCCCGCCAGCATCAAGCGGATTTGTTCCTGCTCTTCTGCCGGAAATTGATTAATAATGCGGTCGACGGTCGATGAGGCGGTCGACGTATGCAAGGTGCCGAACACTAAGTGACCAGTTTCAGCCGTCTCAATGGCGATGCGGGTGGTTTCCAGATCGCGCATTTCACCGACCAGCACGATGTCCGGATCTTCACGCAAAGCCGCGCGCAGCGCAGCCGCGAAAGACTTGGTATGCTGATGCACTTCACGCTGATTGACTAAACACTTCTTTGCTGGATGAACAAATTCCACCGGATCTTCGATGGTGATGATGTGTTCTTTGCGGTTCGCGTTAATGAAATCAATCATCGCCGCCAGGGTCGTCGATTTGCCCGAACCGGTTGGGCCGGTGACCAACACCAAACCTTTTTTGTAATCGCACATGCGTAAAATAGCCGGCGGCAAGCCCAACTGTTCCGCGCTCAGAATTTTATCGGGAATACGGCGAAACACCGCGCCAGGACCGTTGCGATCCATGAAATAGTTACAGCGGAAGCGGCCGCAGCCTTCTAAAGCATAAGCAAAGTCAGCGTCCCAGGTTTCTTCAAATTGCTTTTTGTTTCGATCGGGCGCGATCTCCATCAGGATTTGCTTCACCTGATCGCGGCTGAGTTTCGGCACCCCTTCCAGCTGAATCATATCGCCAGACTCGCGGATCATCGGCACGTGTTCGCTGGTCATGTGCAAGTCCGAGGCTTTTTTCTCGGTCATCATTTTGAAAAGACTGTCGATCCAAGCCATGCTCATACTCCTGAATTAGTCTTAGTGAATCTATTCACCAAGGTGATGACGACGAAACCGCGTGATGAATATGCGCTAACGCCGCTCTGCTGTCCAGTCCGCTGTCGTCGCCGCTCGTTCACTGACCGTCATCGTGTCACCAAGCGCGACGCCTGCTTTTGCCGTGCTTTGCGCAAGCCCGATTGGAAGTTCGCTCTAGACAGCGGTATTTTGCTGCTAGAACGCGAGGGTCTTCAACCAACCACCCATTTACGGGAGATTCTTCACATGGCCAAAGCAGCCAAAGCAGTCAAAGCAGCCAAGAAACCATCAGCCATCCTGCCTAAGGCTAAGGATAAAGGCTACACCAAGGGCAAACTGATTGCTCACCTCGCAGCAGAAGCGTCCAGCACGGGCGTCGGCGAAGTGAACAAGAAGCAAGCCGCCGCAGTGCTCGACTCATTGGTCGGCGCGCTGTTCAGCTACGCTTCGGTCGGCGCAACGCTGCCAGGTCTCGGCAAAGTTGTCTTACGCCAGATCCCAGCCAAGCCTGCTCGCACCATCATGAGCTTCGGCCAGGAACGTAAAGTTGCTGCCAAGGGCAAGAGCCAGAAGTTGGTCTTCCGCTTCTCCAAAGAAGCCAAAGAGAAGTTCAAGAAGTAAGCTCTTTCATCGGTTTTTACCGATGTTTGATCAACACCCGTCCGGCCCTGCCGGGCGGGTGTCTTTGTTTGAACGCACGTTGATATCAATTTTCTTTCATTCGTTCCTGTTTGACTTGGTTCAACAAAGGCAATTCACAGGAGACGCGGAGACGCGAAGGCCAGATGAGAAAACTGATTGAGTTCTCCTCCTCTGAC
This sequence comes from Planctomycetota bacterium, assembly GCA_043775355.1. Lineage (GTDB taxonomy): Bacteria > Planctomycetota > UBA11346 > UBA11346 > UBA11346 > BOG-1363. Next base: position 1,752 of record JAYVSL010000063.1, on the reverse strand, counting down.
CTCCGCGTCTCCGCGTCTCCTGTGAAGGAGTCCTTTAAGAATTACTTGTAAGGGAATTGGTATGAAAACTCGCGACGCGTTCAGTCCTCAAAAACAATCGTGCGATTTCCGCTGATCAATACGCGGCGATCTAAATGCGCTTTCACCGCGCGACTTAATACTTGGCGTTCGAGGTCACGGCCTTTGCGCACCAGATCATCGACCTCATCGCGATGACTCACGCGGGTCACATCCTGATCGATGATTGGACCCTGATCCAGTTCGCTGGTGACGTAGTGAGCCGTGGCCCCAATAATTTTTACGCCACGTTGTTTCGCTTGGTGATAGGGCTTGGCGCCGACAAATGCGGGTAAAAACGAATGATGGATGTTGATGATGCGACCCTGCCAACGGCTGACAAAGGTCGGTGATAAGATCTGCATGTAGCGAGCCAGTACCACGAGGTCAGCCCCGAGATCCGCCAACAACGCTTCCTGCGCCGATTCGCTTGCGGCTTTATTGTCTGAAAAACTTGGCAGATGATGAAATGCCACACCGAAGTGAGCCGATACACCAGCTAGGTCACAATGATTGGATACCACCGCGACGATGTCACCCTTCAACTCTTTCAACTGCTGACGCAACAACAGGTCGTATAAACAGTGCGGCGTCTTCGACGCAAACACCACGACCTTCGGCCGCACATCACTGTACGTTAGCTGCCACGTCAGTTCGAATTGCCGCGCGAGTTCACTGACAGCGGCAAGGATTCCCGCGCGATCTAACCGAAAATTACCAATATCCCACACCAAGCGCATGAAGAATTGCCCGCCATCTTCCGCGTTTTCTGCGTGCTGATCGGCGTCCATGATATTGCCGCCATACTGAAAAACAAAATGCGACAGCGCCGCAACCAACCCAGTACGGTCGCGACAAGAAACGAGAAGGGTTGCCGTAATCGGGTGCGACATAAATGACCGATGCAAAATGAGTGAGTCCGAATGATGAACACGAAAAGATCTTAGTTGGTGAGCATACGGTCAATGCCATTCAGTCGACTCGCATACGTCGCTTCATCCAGCACCGGACATGAACCGCTGATGACAACGCCTGCCTGCAAGGGAATCCAACTGCGGCAACCCGCATAACTCGGATGATCGGGAATCACCAACGGCGTCGGCAGCCGATGGATGCGCAACGCCACGACGTAGAGCCACGGCTGATCGCGGTACGCAAAGCGGCGGGCCAGTTCATCTGCGCTCCACAGCAATTCATCGCCCAATGCCTGCACTCGTTCAAGCGTATTCACTTGCCAAATCTGCTGCGCCTCCGCCCACAGTCGGATGGTAATCGAACCGGGTTGAGGATCGCTCGCGTTCGCCGAAAAATACTCACCGCCATACACCGGCAGCACGCGCATCGCGTCCTGATGCAAAAAGGTCGGCAACAATGCGAAACGCTGATGTTCCAGGGCGAACAACCCACCACCACGTTCATGAATCCCGCCCTTGCGCACCACCAGCGTGATGCGGCCCTGATCCAAGGCCGTGCAACAGACCGCCCATTCTTGCAGGCCGTGACTCAGATTGAGATTGCTCGCGTGATCAGCCATAAGCGCACACGCTGGCCAGTCGCTCATCAACGGCAAGTCTGTACGGCGCCGCTTTTCGGCGGTGTGGCTTCCGGAAACCCTGGCCGCGTCTTTCCGGAAATTCTGGCCGCGTGCCGGGGTTGGATGTGAAGGGGTGAGGTTGGTGGTGCAAGGTCAGTGAT
>JAYVSL010000062.1:0-15418 GCA_043775355.1 Planctomycetota bacterium | reverse complement strand
ACCACCAACTCACGATACAGCGAACCAACATTGCTGAGTTCGCCAAGGCGCACGATCACGTCATCGAGTGCTTGCGGCATGACCACGCGAGTACCACTGATCAATTCGCGCCACTGACGACGATACTCTTCGGAAAATTGACTACGCAGGCGTTTCATCACTACTTGCGCGTCCATCTCGATACGCAATTCGGCAAGTCGACGGGTCAAGGTGGTCGCACGCTCATCAATCACTCCGGCAATTAAACCATCCCAGGCGGCCTGGGTGAAAATGCCGGACAGCGGTCGTTCGAGACTAAAAAGATCGTTGCGGCGTTTGGGCAGCAACATCGCCATATCAACGGCGGGAAAAAGATCCGTTCCAGTATTGGCGATTTCAATACCCGTAAGCGGAATCCACAGCGCATCGCGCAACTCACGATTGGTTCGCTCAATCACCACCGCGTCGGCAGTCGCAGCCCAATCTTTGACCGGGAAAGATTTCATTGTGTGCCGCAGATGTGCCTCAGCGACCTTGGCGTCATTGAGGCTCTTACCGGCTTTACCCGTGAGCACGCGCTGGACGGCTTCGCTTTGCAACGGAATGCGTCCGCACAGCATCAGATACACGCGATAACGCTGCTCGATCGCTTCACAGTTCGCCAGCGTACGTTGATTCGCCGCCATCATGCTGGTCAATTCTGCCGCCAAATTGCGCGCATAACTCGCGATCGACGGGCGCGCAAAACGCTCCAAATAAGCACCACGCACCTGCTGCGAAAGATTACCCCCTGACCATAGAAATGGCCTAAGCACCCACGGAATTCCTTCGGCAGATTCATAACGCTCAAGTTGTTTGAATAATGCATCAGAGTCCACATTACTGACTTGCTTGCCCGATTTCACCTGCGTCAAGTTCTTGCTTTCTTTCACCAAGCTATCGAGGACTTCCTTGGTCTGTTCGTAACCACGATAAAGATAAAATCCTTGAGCCGTCACGGCGATTAAGACCAAAGCTGCTAACCCCGCGCCCATCGCGCGATGACGCCGTAAAGCACGAGCACTGACTCGCGCCAAGCCATGATCTGAGGGAATCACTTGCGAAAACGGGCCGTTCAAAAAGTAAGGCCGTTGCTCAGCGACTTGCATTGCCGGCATTGGCACTTCACTCAAACCAATCGAGGCCATCACGCGATCAATGGGCGCACCGCCTTGCGCCGCACTGGTAAAATAGAAACCGCGCAGACGACCGCTCTCTTGAAATGGATTTGGACGCGACAACGCGGAGATGTAATGACCGACGCGGCGTTGCATCAACGCAAATTGAATCGGGAATAACAGCGCATTACGCTGCTGATCACCAGCGATATCCGTGGTCGTGTTGGTGTTCGCGCTAGCCGAACTTGCCGCCAAAGCTTCGATACGACGCAGATCGAGCGTCTGATAAAGACGATGGAATTCTTCATCTACGCGGGCCTGCAACCCTTGCGGATCTGATTGATTCCAGTCGAAGGTACAGCCCCATACTTGACCGCGTTCTTCTTGCGGCAGGTGCGAAAAGAAATCAACGAATCCATGCAGTCGATCGCATTGGCTGAACATCAAATATACGGGGAAGACCATGCCCAGGTGATCGGCTAATTCATCAAGACGATCACGCAGCGATTGGACGTGATCATTAATACGATCATCTTCCATCGCCAACAGACTTGCGATCGACACCACCAAGACCACACCATCCACCGGGGCGGCGCGACCCGTGCCGGTTAATTGACGGGCCAATGCCAGCCATTCTTGATGGCGCGTGGTGTCCGAAATGTAAGCGCCCGACGTATCGAGGAACACCGCGCGTTCGGAATACCACCAATCCAATGAGCGCGTCGATCCAGCAGCAGGATTCGCGCGATGACCGAGACCGACGAAAGGAAAATTGAGACCTGACTCGCGCACGGCGGTGCTTTTGCCCGATCCGGGCGGACCCATGACCAAGAACCATGGCATCGATTTTACCGCTGCGCGTCCAGGGCGCGTGTCGCGCAAAGCGCGCACGCCGACACGAAACTGCTGCACCATCGCGGCGATGGTATCACTCGGGATAACATTCGTTCCGCTCGCTGAGGCCTGATTGCGCAGCATCGCTTCGATGCGCATGGCGCGGCGCACGGCCAGGATGCGCTGAACGACATACAACACCAACCACACGGCAAGAACCGCTAGGATAACGAAAACACGTAGCTGGGGGGCATAGCCCAGGTACTCACCACCAAACCACACGATGACGCTGATCACCACTAAGGCGACCAAGCTAAAAAGCCCTTCACTCACAATCGCAACAAGGAGGTTCTTCATGGTTTCCGACGTGGGTTATGCAAAAGCGGCAACAGCATCGCTGGACATCTGACTGACCAAGACGCCGAATATAATGACGATCGCTACTAGGGCAGCGATCGCGAGAACGGGGACTAACCACACCGGCATCAGCCGGGAAGCAGGTCTTTGATAATTTGGATTCATCGCATGTGGTGAAAGTCCCGTGGCGTTTCCTCGCGCAGTGCGGATATCGACCACCAGTTGTTCCATCAATGAACGGCGCTGTTTTTCAAGCTTCGGCGAACCACCAAAGCGGCCTTTGAAACCCAGGCTCAGGCACAGATAATAACTCTCCAAGACGTCGGCCGATGCAGCATCACGCGGCTTGCGACTGAGTTCCAAGCGAGTGAAAAATTCCTCACCGGCAGCGTTCTCGTTGAAGTAGGTCAACTGCAGCGGTTGATCGGACCAGCTCGCACGAAATGGTAATTTTGAAGACAGAATCATCTCGTCAGCAAAGGCGGCGAGCGCAAAAATCACCAGCCGCACATTCTCTGGCGAAGCGCCACCGCGCTGTCCATCAGCGTCGATGCCGCGCAGCAGTTCATCAAATCGCTGATAGACCGCACGAACATCGGGAACGTTGGCGTCGATTTGGGAGCGTAACCACAACACATAGACGAATAGCCCCGCGCAGAGATCGGGCAGTGATCGTCCAGCGACAGGAGCAACGGCGACCGCAGCATTCATGGAGCAGTCCTTACGGCCAACAACTCAAGCCGCAGTCCCTTGAATTCCGGCGGCAAATAAAACGCGATACGGCGCGCGGTCTGAGCCATTTTCCACTGCTCACCAACATTGAGAATTTTGAAATACTGCCAGTCAGGATAGATCGGCAATTCTGGTGGCGGCGTCGGCAAATGCTGCAGTCCGATACCGCGAATGGCCTGCGAAATGAGGAATTCGAGATCTTCTGGCGCAGCGATCTTGGCCTTGAGCGGAACTTCTTTAACCATTTTTTCGCTGCGCACGCTGGCCGACATTGCCAAGTAGTACGAAATGTCGTCCTCATCCGATTGCAGGTCACCGCTGAAGGTCGTTTCCTTTTCCTGCTTGAGCGTGATGCGTACCGCACGCGTCGGGATAACCACATTGATCAGATTGCGCAATTGCTCTTCGAGTTGATTGAAAGTGCTGGAGAGATCATCGTGCACATAAAGCGGTAAATCACGTGGGTGACCTTCACCCGCAAACGTATAGAGCGCACCCGACAGGCGTGATAATTCAATGAAGCCACGTTCGGGATGCATGCCCGCCTGACTATAACAGTGACGAATCGCTGGCAGGGCGCTGTTGATGATTTGCAGCAAAGCGAAAGACGCCGATTCACTAATGGCAAATTCAACCACGCCTGAACCGCGATGGCGACGTTGCTGACTCAATTCTTCGCTGCGCGCAGAAAGCGTTTCCAAGGTGCGACGCAGGATCAGCTGCAGCCGTTCGGATGCGCGCACGTGCAGGCACGTCGGAATAAAGGTCTGGACTAATTCGATGCGACCGCTGGCGCCACGAACGATTTCAGCCATTTTCAGCCACGTATAATTATCAAGCGACTCGCCTTCGAGAACGATGCGTAGCGCTTTGCGCGCGACCACCACTTCACGCTCATTTGCCGCCGTATTTTCATCGCGCACCAACACGCCCGCTTGGCGATAACGCGTCGGAACACCATCGACCTGACCATCGGTGCTGGTAGCACGAGCACCTGGGCGCACTAACGGAGCCGCCAAATACACCGCGACAGCACCACGTCGAGCATCAAAGATCGCGCCTTTACTATCAAATATTCCAGACAATTGCCGCGTCGGCGGAACGTGATCGGAATCAGGTGCACTGAATGGCAAACCATCCTGCATCACCCCCGCACAACGATTGACCACTAGGTCGCCAACCGCCAAGCCTTCTTCGTCGATTTTCAAATCGGTGAAGCCGTAACTGAGTGGCTGAATGGCACGCAAACGATGCCACAGTTCCGCTTCCAAATGGCGATCCCATTGTTGGAAATGATGCGGCGTTAAGAACAATCCCTCGTTCCACAAAACCTTCTGCTGGAGATCCACTTCCGTCCCTTTCGGTGTTTGCTTGACTGAATGCGCTAACTAGACCCACTTGCTCGGCCCATCGTGCTGACCGCCGTTTAATATCTTACGGCATCTTTCCACCATCAGACTTGGTTGATGCTTCAGCAGATGGAGGCTGACTGACGGCGGCTTTGTCTTGTGTTTTTTTCTCTGCGACTGGCTGCTCTGCTTTCGGCTTTGCCGGATCAGGGATGGGTCGTACCGGCGACGGATCGCCCTGCGCATAGACCACGATGGAACTATCGACCAATTCGACGATACGCTCACCCAGCAGATCCACTGACAAGACGACGCGACGACGATCGGGCTCATCCGGTTGACGATACAGTGCCATAATGCCGATAAATCGCGTGTGTTCGGGTAATTGACCTAAGTCGACATTGGTCGGCAAACCGCTCGGAGTCGTCGGAGGAATGATCACCACTTTCGGATCTTGCAAACGGTCATCGCCGAGCGCATCGCGATCATGCATCCACAAATCACTAAAGAGCGCCGAACGAAAACGCGCATCGTCGCGCAACGCGTAAATCCGTACTTTTAGTGGTAACGATTCCCCTTCCCCATTCACATTCACCGGAGAAACCGCACGTACCGACAACGGACTCTGCCCACACCCGACGAACGTGAGCGCAAGGAAGGCCGCCAGTATCCAATGCTGATGAACAACTAAGTGCGACAAAATATCCTCTCGTGTTCCGTATTCGTGATCTTATCGCTAAGATCATTATTATATGACTGTTGCTCGCAGGATGCTGCGGATTCGGCCCGGGTTGTAGAGCTGCCATTCAGAAACGGCAAGTGCCAATTCGAGGCTCGTCTGTGACAACCCAGCACAGCCAAACCCCTTCTGCACCACATGCTCTATTCTTTGCTCTTGGTAAAATCGACCACGATCGAGCATGAAGGTACGATGGAGAAAGGACCGAGATTTGGCAAATATTATACTGATAAAACCATGTTTTCCCGTTAGACCAAAAGTAACCCTGATCTTTGGCGAACGTCGCCTGCCAATGGCCGCCCCTAAGCGTGTCACGCGTTAGCATCGCCCTTGTCGCCTTGTAGCGCTTGCCCACGACGCCACGCCTCGCCACCATGCCCGCGCTATGAGTATCGGTGCGACGCTTTTTGAACGACTGTTAACTGCTGGTGCGCCCAGTCGTTCGGCGGGCAATGATCAGCGCGCAACGCTGCAATCGGTGCTGGCAAATTTACGCGACATTCTTGGCACTCGCCAAGGATCTTCTGAAGCGCAACCTGACTTGGGATTGCCGCCACCCAGCGATCTGCGGCTGAATTTTCCGGCGTCGATTAGTGATATTCAAAAAGCCATTGCTGAAACTATTCTGCGCTACGAGCCACGCCTGCGCGACGTCAAGGTCACTTACATTCAAGTCGAGAACGAACACCTGACGGTGAACTTTCAAGTCTCTGCCAATTTAGTCGTCGAAGGCCGACGCCAAATGGTCGCATTCGAAACCGGCGTCGACCATGTCGGAAAAGTAAAGGTGGAAGGATGATTTTCCTGTTCACCAATAACCACCGGACTGCCGGACTGCTGGGCGCGCAAAATTATGTTTAATAAATATTACCAAGACGAATTACTCTATCTGCGTGACCTTGGGCGCGAATTTGCCAAAGCCCATCCAGATGCAGCGCCGATGCTTGCTGAAGCCGGAGCAGATCCCAGCGTTGAGCGTTTGCTTGAAGGCGTGGCGTTTATTTCTGGGCGTATTCGTCAGAAACTCGACGACGAATTGCCCGAGGTCACCCACGCGCTGCTCGGTACTTTTTTTCCGCACTTGCTGCAACCGCTGCCCGCACTCACCACGCTGCAGTTTGAACCGCTACCGCAATTCGTTCGCGAACGTCACACGATTCCACGCGGCACACCCGTTGATTCGGTGCCGGTAGACGGCACGCGCTGCCGTTTCCAAACCTGTAGCACCGTGGATTTGGTACCGCTCAAAGTGGAGGCGATTGAAATCACTCATAGCGAACCGGCACGTTTGACCATTCGCTTCGCCTTCCTGGAACCAGCAGCTATCAGCAAACTGGGGCTGTCACGTTTGCGTCTGCATTTATCCGGCGATGCCCTGGTCACGCGCGCGCTGCATCTGTGTCTGTGTCGCTATGCTCAGCAGGTGGTCGCCAAGATCGGCGATGTCAGCGTGCCGCTGCCGCTGCCGACCCCAGGCGGATTCGCGGATGACGAAGCGCTTGATCCGGATGCGCCGCCTTCCGCTGGCCCTTATCGTTTATTGGCGGAGTACTTTGCCTTTCCCGCGAAATTCATGTATGTCGATCTGGTCGGGCTTGATCGTCTGCCGTTGAAAGATGGCACCCGCCATTTCGATGTCACGGTGTCGATCGCCCAATTGCCCGAGGCGATGCCACCGCTGACTGAGTCAAACATCCAACTTAACTGCACGCCCGCGATCAATCGCTTCAACCATGACGCTGATCCGATTAAACTGACCGCAGAACGCAGTGAGTATTTGGTTCGTCCCGCTGGCGGCACGCCCGAGCACTTCGAAATCGGTAGCGTCCGCAACGTGGCTGGCACCTTACGTGGGCGTCCACAGTCACGCCCGTTTCATCGCTACCTTGACCTGACGCGGGCCGAAACGGAAGGCGACCCGTGCTACATCGAACGCCGCCGACCAGCGTTGCTCGGTCGCGGTCACGATCTATTTCTCAGCATTGCTGGCCCAGCCATTTCTGGGGAAACCTTGTCGATAACGCTGTCGTGTACCAATCGTCATCTGCCCGAACAATTGCTGCCCGGTGACATCGCCACAGCCGCACCGCAAACGCCGATGGTGGCGCGTTTTCGCAATCTGACTCGGCCATTGGCTAGCATTCCTGCGCCCATCGAAGGCGATCTGCCCTGGCGCTTTCTGTCCCATCTTGCGCTCACTCATCTTTCGCTCGCCGATCTGCCGACCTTACGCCGCACGCTTGAACTGTATTATTTACGCGCGCGCCACGATCATCAGGCCGCGCAAACCATGCGCCGAATGCTTGATGGCTTGGTGTCAGTTTCGATAAAATCAACCACCCGCATGCTTGGTGGCGCGCTGATGCGCGGGCAAAGTATGGCCCTGACCGTCAGCGAAGAACATTTCGGCACGCAGGGTGAAACGTGGCTTTTCGCCCTCGTACTCAATCATTTCGTCGCTCGCACGGTGAGTCTTAACAGCTTCACGCATCTGACCGTGACCGGTGCACGACACGGCGAAGTGCATTCCTTTCCACCGCGCTTAGGCGGACGGACGCTGCTATGACAGCGGTGACAGCGACCACGCTGCCAGCGACGCTGACGGATCTGGTCAACCGTCCCGGCGCTTATGATTTTTTTACTGCGGTAAATACTATCGAAGCTGCTTTTCCAGACGCCGTACGCGTTGGACAACAAGGCCCGGTCAGCCGCGAACGTCTGCGCTTTTGCGCGCATCTCAGCCTCTGCTTTCCCGCCTCTGACGTCGTCGCCATTGAAGCCGAGTCCAACGTCGACGGCATACCACGCGTGATCCTGACGCAAAGTTTCATCGGACTTTTTGGTCCAGCATCGCCGCTCGGCTCGTATCTTACCGAACGTTTGCTGCATCACGACAATCAACACCTTGCGCGCGGCTTTCTTGATCTGATTCATCATCGCATGGTGTCTTTAATGGTGCGCGGACACCATAAATATCATCCCGCCAACGGTGGTTCAGAAGGTCAACGATTTCTTCAGCGCATGCTGCAAATCACTGGCCTAGAAGCCGACGGTCAGGCTTTACCCGGTCAACGTTTACTGGCTTTCGCCGGCCTTATCGGACGCACCGGAGTTGCCGCAGAAACCATGGCCGCCGTCGTGTCTGCGTGGGTCGGCGGAGCCGCAACGCACGCCGAACCATGCCTAGCCCGTTGGACCACTTTACCCAACGAAGCACAGACGTTTCTCGGACGCGGCGGCCGCCTTGGCCGCGACACCATCGCTGGCCGCAGCATCCGCAATCGCACCACCGCCTTCGGCTTGACCATTGGCCCGCTGCCCGCTGCCGACTTCAACGCGCTGATTCCAGGCGGAAAACGTCATCACGAACTGCGCTCGCTGATCGATCGCCTCAACCCCGAACGCCTCGACTGCGTTGTCACTTTGCGCATCACCGGCGAACATCTGCCCGCCACTCGCATGCAACCCGGTGGCAATCTCAAACTCGGCCACGGCTCCCGACTCGGCGGCAAACCACAAAATGACTACGCCGTGCACGTCACCATGATTGCCCAGTAAATAAAACCTTGCGGTGAAATGGTTCTTGAATGCGATTTTTATGCTCACCGTCCGATCAAGAAAACGCAGATGCGACCGCTAAGGATTTGTATGGCGCGGTCCCGCTTAGCGGGAAAACGGTTTTCTCGTGTTTTCTCGTGCGTTTTTTTCGGTTCAGGCGCTCACCACACCACTGCGTGAGGAAACCTGCGTTCTTCATCTTGTCTTCCCGCATGCTGTCGTCTCGTTGGGCCAAATCGCACCGTGTTGTGGGTCCCAAGCGAAGCCGATCAATAACCCTTGAACCATCTGCCTGTTTCGCTGTACTGCCGACGCTTTTCAGCTGTCTCTGATCTCAGATCAACCGTCAAAATTCGAGGTTTCCCTTGGCCATCGTCTCTTTCTTGCGCCGTTCCGTTACCTGCCTGAGCGCTTGCGTGGCGTTTGCCGTTTTCGCTGGGTGCTCCCAGACGGCGACCATGCAGGTGCGTGGACTGGTACCACTCAACCTCAACGACACCGGAGAATCGACCCCGGTCGACGTCCGTTTCTATCAGCTGAAAGATGCCACTGCTTTTAAAAGAGCGACCTTTGAAAAACTGTGGACCGAAGACGAGAAAGTCTTGGGCCAAGATCGCCTTGCTCCGCCCAAGGTCGTCAGCGTGCTGCCAGGTAATCCCACCGATCAACCGACCAAAGTGGCGCTCGGCGAACTGGCCACGGGCACGCGCTTCATTGGTGTGATGGCGCTGTATGCCAAAACCGATGCGCGCGATGCGCGGACGCTGGTGCTGGCACTGGAAGAAGCGGAAAAACCCGTGATCGAATTTAGCGGCTACGGCATTGCGCTTTCTTCCGATAAAAAAGCTGCCGACACCAGCACCACCAAGGACGGCGACAGTAAACCCGCCAGCAAGGCCACGGAATGAGTCGTACTCAGCGCGTGCTGTGGCACGAAGGCATGTTGCTGTTACCGCAACATTTTCAGCAGGCCGATCGACATTTGGATGCGCGCTTAGCGACGCAGTTAATGCTCATTCAGCGGCATCCATCAGGCTTTTCACGTTTGACGCTGGATGGAGAGGCGCTCGCCAATCAACAAATCAAACTGCTCGAAGCCACTGGGATTCTGCCTGATGGTTTACCCTTCGACATCCCTGCTGGTGACAGCGCGCCTGCTGCGCGACCACTAACTTTAGCCCCAAACCAAGAACGATTGGTGGTGTATTTAGCCGTCGCCTTAGAACGACCGGGCGAAGCCAACAGCAGTGCTGATGGTCGGCGTGATGGACGGATGTTGCGCTATCATTCGCAGGACCAAACCGTGGTCGACGACAGCGGTGAAGGTGAGCGTCAAGAAATTCAAGTCGCCGCCCGTCATTTAGCGTTCATCACGAGCGAGGAGTCGCTGGACGGATTCAGTACCTTGCCCATTGGCGTGATTGAACGTGGACCTTCGGGTAAGCTGATCTTGTCAGAAAAGCTCGTGCCACCGTGCCTGACCGTCGAGGCCTCGCCGGTACTGGCGCGGATCCTGAAGCGGACCCTAGAAATCGTTTCGTCACGAGCGCAAGAACTTGGCCACAACCGCCGTCAACGCACGCAAGGCAAGGTTGAGTTTTCCGTCAGCGAATCAGCCAATTTTCTCATGCTCCATACGCTCAACGGCGCCTTGCCGGTGCTCACGCATCTGGCCGCTGGGCGCACGCATCCCGAAACGTTGTTCACTGAACTGGCCCGTTTAGCTGGACAATTGGCGACGTTCTCGGCCGATGGCTTCCTGCGCGATCTGCCAACTTACGACCATCACGATCTTGCGAGCTGCTTTGCCAAATTGGATGAACGCCTGCGTTCGTTGCTGGAAACCAGCATCACGCTGCGTTACGTGCCGGTGCCTTTGTCGCGCACCAGCGAACGTGTGCATACGGGTCGCATTCCCGAAGCGGTGCTCGACGGTCATCGCATTTACTTTTCGGTTCAATGCGGTCTGCCAGCTGAACGAGTGATGAAAGAATTGCCGATCAAGGCCAAGGTCGCCTCAGGCGGACGTTTGCCCGCGCTGATTGCGCAGGCCATGCGCGGTCTTTCGATCACCTATCTTTCCGTGCCACCTGGAGAAATTCCTGCTCAGCCCGGTTGTTCGTACTTCGAGCTCAGCCGCGAAGGCGAACACTGGACTGGCGTCGCAGATACGCGAACGATTGGCATCTTTTTGCCGCCTGAATTCACCGATCTTAAACTGGAATGCATGGCGGTGAAGGACGAATGATGATGTGCGAGATGATGCTGAAGGCGCTACCTGAAAATACAGAATTGAACATGAGGGTGCAGCGCCGCAGAGGCGAAAAATCAATCTCTTCAACCAACATATCTTCGTCCAGCGCTTCTTCGCACCGCAAAATCGAACTCCGTACCTCTTTGGAGAGCCGTGATCATGAATAGCCCGAACATCTCACTGGTCGGTGGCCTTACCGACTTGGTTGGACCGGTCTTCAAGCTCGCTTTACATTTGACGCGCGAAGCTGGCGATGCGGATGCGTCTACCTTGGCCGCTCGTTTTGATGATGCACTAAAAGAATTCGAATCCGCCGCAACGCGATTGAATGTTCCGTTAGCAAATATTCGTTTGGGGAAATACGCGTTGGTCGCCTTCGTCGATCAGGAAGTCCTGACCAGCGACTTGGCGCTGAAAGATGCGTGGATGGAAAAACCACTGCAGATGACCCATTTCGATGACTTCAACGCCGGTGAAGAATTTTACGTCAAGCTGGACCAGGTGCGCAATTCCAATGACCCCGGTCGGTTTGATGTCGCTGAAGTTTATTATCTCTGCCTAGTTCTTGGTTTCACTGGCAAATACGGCGATAAGCGCGGCGAAGAACAACGTCGCATTTTAATCGACCGTTTAGCGCGTGAAATTACTGAGAGCCGCCAAGGCGCCAGCGCCAGTCTATCGCCCCATTGGCAACAACCGGCGGCCAGCGGCACTGGCGGCACCAAATGGTGGTTACGCGCACCAGCCTGGGCGCCACCCACCGCCGTAGCGGTGGCGCTATTACTGCTGTGGTTATTACTGTCGCTGTTGTTGCTCGGCCGAGCCGATGATTTCCCTGCTACCACCACTCTTAGCGGAACGGTGCCCTAATGCGGCTGCTCATTATTATTTCATCGGTAGCTGTCGTGCTCATCTTTGCGACGTGGTCATCGGCTGTGCTTGGCATCACCCTCAGCAGCACCACGCGCATCGTCATGACTGCCGTCATTGCTGTCGTTGGACTCGCACTCGGCGTGGTTGCGCTGATGAAGCAGAAACGCGCAACGCGGCAAGCTCAGGCATCGTTGTCAAAAACTATGATGCGTTCCACCAGTGGGCTGGCGGAGATGAACGACCAATTTCAAAAATCTTTGGGCGCACTGCGCTCGACGCGTCCAGCAGCGCTCAATGTTTTGCCGTGGTACTTGGTGATCGGCGCACCGGGCGCGGGGAAAACCACCATGCTCGCGGAATCGGGCCTGACCTTCGCGTCGTTCGGTGCAGGTTCGACGCGCGCAGGCGCGCCAACGCGTAACTGCGATTGGTGGTTCACAGAAGAAGCCATGTTTCTCGACACGTGCGGGCGTTACACCTCGGACACCAGTTCTCAGGCCGAATGGCGTGCGTTGCTTGATTTGGTTTCGCAAGTACGTCCAGAGCTTGCGCTGAATGGGGTGGTGGTGTCGGTCAGTGTGCCCGATCTGCTCAAGAAAGACGATGCGGGCGTGAATGCCGCCGCGCAACAGATCCGCGATCGACTCAGCGAACTCAGCCGCGCCTTACATCTTGATATCCCGATTTACGTAGCGTTCACCAAATGCGATTTGATTGGCGGCTTCAAAGATTTCTTCGCCGCCATGCCGCCAGCAGGGCGCGAACAGGTGCTGGGCCATTCTTTGCCCTGGCAACCGGGCATCATGGGCGACATTCGTACGGTATTTCAACGCGAAACGGCGGCTTTGCTGCCCGGTTTACGTAATCGCCGATTGGGAGCACTCACCGGTGAATTGGGCGCTGACCAGCAATACAAAGTTATCCAGTTTCCTCAGCAATTCAGCTCCGTGCAAAAATGGATGGGCGATTTTCTCGCCGCCTTGCTGCGCCCAAGTCCACAACAAGTGTTGCCGGCACTGCGTGGCTTTTACTTCACCAGTGCACAACAAGTACAGCGTGCCACCGTGGCCATTACTCCTGCCGCTGCCATTACGGCCGCTGCCGTCGCACCCAAAGTCGATTTGGAAGCCAGTATTTTTATTCAGGCCAATGCACAACAAGTGGCCGCGCCGACCGCTGAACAATGCCAGGGTTTGTTTATCAAAGACTTGCTGACCAAAGTACTGATTGGCGACCAACGTTTGGTCCAGGTTTCTGGAACCGTGCGTCGCAACCGCACCCTTTCACGCTTGTCATCTTTGGTCGCATCTGCGGCAGCTCTGTTGATTTTTTTCATCGCGCTGGTATCGTGGTACCTCAATGGCAATCATCTGATCGACCAGACCATTGCTGCCAGTCGCGCAATGATGGACACCACGCGTAACAAACCAACGTTAGTGAAAGACAACCTCGCTGCACTTGATGATTTGCGTGCCGTACTTGAACGCATGGATCATCATTCTGCTGGCGGCGTCAAACGCATACGCACGCAGGCCGACCAGTTGTACCACGCGCAATTGAAGCGTTGGTTTCTGACTCCGGCGGGCGAACTTCTGCGCAGTGAACTGGAAAAACTGCGCACTGCTGAGGGGAAAAACCTACAAACCTACGACAAGCTCAACGATCTCTATCGCTCGTATTTGATGCTCGCCAATGAGGTGCCGACCAACCGTGAATTGCTGGAGCGCGTGCTGCGCGATGACAGCCGTTGGCTGGTCGGCATTCGCGACAAAGACGGCAATCTTGACCCCGTCAGTGAAGCCGCCGCCTACAATCAGCTCAGCCATTTCGCCGCACGCCAGACTGATATCGACCCAAGTGGCTGGAAGATCAGCCTGGATAAATCGCTGGTAGAGCGCATCAATTTCGAGCTCCGCGAAGCGTTATGGATACCGCAGAGCTACGAAGATATTATTTCAACGCTCCAATCGTCGGTAGCGAAGATTGATCGCGACAGCGTCCTGCCCGGAGCGAATCGTTCGCTCTTGGTTGCCGATTATAGTTTCCCCATGCTGTTCAGTCAGCGCGGCTGGGAAGAAACTATGGCTGGTTCAATTGCCGAAAAAAGCGAAGGGCTGTTCAGGCAATTTCAGGAAATCAAAATCGCCAAACCACGCGACGAAATCCGCGAGCGCTTACGCACCCGTTACGCCACAGATCTGTCGCGCCATTGGCTGCGCTTCATGACCGGTATGAGACCAGCGCGGGCTAACGATTTGCGCGAAGCCTCAGCAAATCTGAGAACGTTAACTGGTCCGCAGTCCCCCTATCGCGAACTAGTGAAGGGCGTCTTCCAAGGTCTGACGGTGCGTTACAGCGCGACCGATCTGGCCACTGCGCCCAGCGAATCGGACATGAAATGGCTAGAGGATGCGCTCACGGCTCTGGGTACGTTTAGTGAAGCGGTCGATAAATTCGCCACCTCCACCGATTCTGGACGTCGTTCGACCGACGTTGGACGTTTGATTGCACTGCAAACTGCTTACGAAAATTCCTGGGCTCAAATCGGCACTTGTTTCAAAGCGGTGGAATCGGCTGAGCGCCGCGCCGCATTGATGCAGACCTTCGAAAATGCCACCTTCGAAATCCATCGTGCGCTGAGCGCCGAAGTCACTGCCGAACAAGATGCCACTTGGCACGAACGCGTTTCCAAGCCTTTCGCAGAACTGTTGGCAGGTCGTTTCCCCTTCGACCGCACGGCCAAGAAAGATGTGAGCCTGGCAAGTTTTAGCCGACTCTTTAATCCCAAAACTGGTTTGATAACGGTGGCGGTCGCCGAAATAGAAAAACTGCGGCCACTGAAAATCGCCGGTCGCGACCTGCTGCCGGTGAACCGAGAATATGAACGCTTAGTCGAACGCGCGCGCGAAGTACGTGCAGCACTGTATCCTAATGACGTCACTGCCATCGCCGCGCCATTCACCATCACGTTGGCGCAAGGCAGCGGCGTAAAGAACGTCACGCTGACCAACGGCGAAGAAACCTTCGGGCTCTATGATCGGCCAGATCGCCGGGGAAGTTTCACCTGGAATGAAACCACGGCGGTAGGAGCCAAGCTCACTATTGTCAGCGTTAGCGACCAACAAATGCCTTTGGATTACACCAGCTTTCCGTGGGGCTTGTTCCGCTTACTGCGGGAGGGTAACCCCACCGCTCGACCAGAAGGCGGGTTGAAATTCACCTGGCAATTTTCACTCAAAGCCCTTGGCGCGGATGCCATCTTGAAAGCCAGCGCCGTGCTTGAAGCCGGTGCTTTGGAGCGACTCATCCCACCGGATTTCTTCGGCGCCATGGTTTGCCCTGACCACATCGGACATTAGCAGCACCGGTTTTCGACCGCGAACCGTTGCCGGTGTTCGTGCAGATTGCCGATCAAAATGTCGTTTTATCTTCTAAATCGCGATGGATATAACGTCGAACACCAGAGAATCTGAGCAGAGATAGAGTTTTGGTATACGGACAGGTGTCCGCCCCTGGCGTCAGCCACAATCAGTAGGGGCGGTCATCCTGTCGGTATGCAAAATGAGGACAGGTGTACGCAGCGAAG
>JAYVSL010000061.1:0-1596 GCA_043775355.1 Planctomycetota bacterium | reverse complement strand
CAAAGAGGTGAAGGAAGGCAGCGAAACTCGCTGCGCGAGGAAAGGAACGGGGAATAGCCATAAGTCCCGAAAATTTTTTCGGAGCTGAATGTCAAGTGCTAATTTACAGAAAAACCCGGTAATTCATGGCATTTTGCCTAACGCAACGCCATTGGGGCGGCAAGGCGATCAATGAGCAACGAGGCTAAAAACGCAGATACGCCAAGGCAGATTGCGGGGAGTACTTTGTCTTGCGACCACATCACGCTGGCCAGTGGCAACCACGCGACGGTTGGGCCTGCGACGGGTAAAAGCGCAATAAATGTTGCACCAGCGGTGACTAACACCGGATTGAAACCACCAATTGCCCAGGCCAATAATCCCAGAACTAAGCCGTGACAAAGTGCGCGCGCGGCAGTTCCGGTGATCAGATGAATGGCGGTGGAATGAAAGCGCTCGGTGATCGTGGCGTGTTGAAGATCCGTCAGCGGTAAACACGACATGAGTAACGTCACCAGTCGCGGCCCCTGCGAATAGAGATAAAACAGCGTCACCAGCGTCAACGCTGATTGGGCAAGAAATCCGCCGGTTCCGGTAATCATGTATTGAATAAAAGCTGGCCCGACGGACACCTGCGCTAAGAGGCTGTCGATCGATTGACGAATCATTATTTTGTCCAAATGCATAGCGGGAAATAAATTGGCCAAGACATCAATGCGCATAGCCAACAGATCGACGACTTCGGTTACTCGAATGGGATCCTGCAATGCCACACCGATGACGAGGCGCAGCGTGCCGCTCAGATCACCGACGATGGCAACCAGTATTCCAAGTGCCGCGCCAACCACGAACGCCCCAAGCACCGTCGTTGCCGCAATGGCGCTGATATAGCGACGGGTCTCGATATCCCAGGTCGATAACAGGACGGTTAATCCGCGATCAATCGGTAGAAATAAAACCGGATAGGTGATCACCGCCAGCGCGACCGCCAGCATCAAGGCGTCGCGCACGGGTGCGATCACTAGCAACAACCACCATCCGGCCAGCGCAATAAGTCCGATCAACGCCACGTGCGGAACCCATTGACGCAAAACTTCGCGAGGATCAGTGCTCATGGGCCGGAATCTATGGTCAAGAACATCACTCGCCACCCGTCAGATGACAGCAGCGGCCAAGACGCTGTTCCTCCACGTCAGGTTGTTGACGCAGAGGAACGTGCGAGAATGACGTCTACTTCATCGCCATGGCCAAGATGCCATTGAACGTCGCGCTGGGTCGCAGGGCGACATTGGCTTTGGCCGGGTCTGGGAAGTAATAGCCACCGATGTCAGCTGGTTTGCCTTGGACGGCGATCATTTCGGCCACGATTTGTTTTTCGCTGGCGGTGAGCGCTTCCGCCACGGGGCGGAAGAGGGTCTGAAGTTCGGGGTCTTGGGTCTGGGTGGCCAGTGCCTGCGCCCAGTAGAGGGCCAGGTAAAAATGGCTGCCGCGGTTGTCGATGCCGGCGCCGACTTTGCGGGCGGGGGACTTGTCGTATTCCAGAAACTTGCCGTTGGCTTCGTCGAGGGTCTCGGCGAGGATTTTTGCCTTGGCGTGGTTTTGCGTGATGCCGAGGTG
>JAYVSL010000060.1:0-36119 GCA_043775355.1 Planctomycetota bacterium | reverse complement strand
GTAAAAATGTGGCCGATGAGCCGATGAAATTGCGATTAAACATCGCCGTGATCGATTTTAATCGCATCCTTTCCGTCGCTGCGTCAACCGAAGCTACTGCCGGAGGGGTCGTCAAATGAGCGCCAAAGATGTACTTATCGCCCATGGTGAAAAGGCTGCCGTCTTAGTGGTGGTTGCTGCGTGCGGATATTTTTTGTCTGCCACGTTCGGGAATCCTGAAATTCGTCCTGACAATATTTCGATGGAAAAAATCAATGATATGGTCTTGCGGGTGGAAAGAGTTCGTGGAGAAGCCAAGCCCCCAGTAATGAAGGCTCCGTCTGCTTATTTTGAGGATATGACGGCTCGATGGGCAGTTCCCTTGCCTTCGTCAAGGTATTATGCCTTCTTAAGCGCGGCGTCTGACGTTGGTCCGATCGACACGCAAACGTCGCAGCCGTACATCTATGAATTGAATGCACCGAAGGTGTCAGTGGTCGACACCATTGGTAATCTGGAATTGACAGTCACTTTGCCAGCATCGAGTTCAAATACCGATCCTCGTATCAGCGATGCATCCAGCAAAACGTGGTCACTGATGGGTCGTGAAGACAACCATGCTGAGTGGCTTGGCTTGCAAATTGAAATGAAAGTCGGTGCCGGTGATTGGAAACCGTTGGTCGCCAAAGGCCTGACGAACGGATGTGTGGCGGTAAATGAAACGACGTCGTCGTATCCATTGACGATTGCGACGGTCGAACCGTGGCAGCGCCATAATTTCCGCACTCGTCTGATCGCCAAGGCAACCGGATTGCCCCTTGATCAAAAAACCGAAAAAGACCAGCAGCAGACCATCTTAGTGATTCAAGGCCCATATGCTGAAACGCCAGTTGATTGGGCGAAGCTCAGTCAAAGCGTCGCTGATGTGGTCACTGGCAATAAAGAAATTATTGCGAGATTTCAGAATGGCAGCATGCAGGGACCGTTTGCTGATCAGCTCAAACGTGGAGAACGACTGTATCGCAGCGCCGACAGCGACGACGCTTCGGTTCAGGCGCAAGATAGCATTCGTTTTGTGTTTGAAAAAGTGAATCAAAATTTTGAAAATCCTGAACAAAGTTTCGCCACCATTTTGATGAGTAAATACTTGCGAGATCCACGTCTCGCTGGAGCCAAGGTAGGCAAGTGGATTGATAAACCCATGAGCTTTAAACTGCTCCCCGGTGAAGGTCTTGGGAAACCCGAGAACATTGAGAATCCGTTTCCATTACCAGGGGCAAAAGCGGGGCAAAAAGTCCCTGAAGATTTTACGACTCAATATGTATTATCAGAAGTGAAGTTGAAAGTTCCGCGAATTATTTATTATGAAATCTTTGCCAAAGCACGCCCGGGCGGTGGCAAGGGTAAGATGCTCGAAGTAAAGCCGAAGCCAATGGATACTGAAGTTGCTGTTTTTACCAATGCGAAAACCGGTTCAACATTAGAGTTGCCTCGTTGCGAAAAATTAATCAAACCACACAAGCCGCTGTCATATTTTTACCCAGATTTTCTTGGCCTAGTTTATGATGAAGTCCTCGAGTTCAAAAAAAATCCTGCTAATTTTAAACAGAATGTGTTGAAGCCTAAGCCGCCCATTGCTCATGAGCCGGACACGGGACCATTGGAAGATCTATTTAAACTGAGAAACGAACCTTTATTAAAGACTGATACGGTCTATTATGAATTGCCAGACGGTCGGATCATTTACTGGGATCATGTTAATGGTAACGTCAAAGTGTTGGTCAAAGCGGGCTCCGAAGCAGCCGCCGATCAGGCTGCTGCCGAGCGCGAGGCGGCCGAAAAAGCTGCCGCTGAAAAAGCTGCCGCCGATGCCGCGAAAGGGGCAGCAGAGGCTACCGATCCAAAGCCCGTGCCGCATCCTGGGGCTGGGAGGCCCGCTCAACCTGCTGTCCCACCCGCAGCCGTTCCGCCTGCACCGGGGGCTAAACCAGCAGCGCCGCTTCCACCCAAGGCCATAACGAAGCCGTAACTTCGATCGTTGCTCGTGACGCCTCAAGAACCCTGCCAATTTTGGCGGGGTTCTTCGGTTTAACGGTGAGCTGATGATGTTTTGATGTCTTGTGGTCGAGGCAGAAAGAGCAGGGGAGAGCTCATCTTTTCTCGCTCAGCACGATCGACAGTTGCTCTGCTCGGCGACTCTTGTGGGTGCATCACCGGAGCGAAATTTGCCTCACCGTGAGTGACACGAAACGAACCGGCTCAAGGGCAGGGGTTTTTTCCTGGGCCGGTGCCCCTAGCGTCCGCTGCGATCCAATAACCCCGTTCGTCACCGAGACCCAGTGTCGACCGTGATATCGGCTGAATGTTCCAGTAATGGGATGTTCACGCAGACGTAAGAGTTGGATTTTTTTCGTCTTGCGGCTTCACTGCCGCTTTCGAGCCAAGGAGTTGCAATGAACAGTCCCCGGCTGACCGCCCTCGTCCCGGTTCTTATGATTATGGCTTTGCCGCTTGGAGCAGTCGAAGCCGGCAAGACTCCGGCAGCGACTCCTCCTCTGTCAGCAGAGCAGGAAGCGTTCTGGAAGGAATTTCAGAGCGGAGCGCTTTCGAAAGCGCAAATCGATGCGGAGGCCAAGTACGTCACTGCGCGTGCGGCCTTCCAGGATGGGCGCTTTGTTGAAGCGCGTGAATTGGTCGACGAAGCCATCCAGATTTTTCCTTCGCATGCCGGCGCTCAGCAGCTGCGCGAACAAGTTTTAGCGGTACTTACCCAGCGTGAGAGCCGCCTGCAGGTGGCGACAACGTTGAATCAGGCTCAGCAAAACGTGAAGTCGCAAGAAATTGCCGTGCGCTTGGCTTCGCTGATGGAAAGTGGCGACAAGAAAATGGCAGCTGGTGACTACGCCGGGGCTGAATTGGATTATGACCGTGTGGAAGTCGGCCTCCGTAGTTTCCCATATCAGTTTGATTGGGGCACGTTGCCAACCCAGGTTGCCGCAAAGAAACTCGAATCACGTAATCGCGCGCGTGAAACGAAGATAAAAAAAGATGCTCAGCAGCATGAAGATGCCGCTGAACGGGCTCGTCAGCAAGCTGATGCGCAAGAAGCAGCGTTGAAGGCCAAAGTCGATGAATTACTCGCTCGTGCCGAGGACTCCTATTCACGCAAAGATTATAAGCGTGCAGAAGTCGATGCGTGGAGTGCCTACGAGCTTGATCGTCGCCGCGAAGACGCGCGCAGTCTCTTGCTGGCTTCTCGCAGAGCTGGCCATAACCAATTTGACGATCGCTACGTGCCGACGCGTTTGGAAACGCTTTCGCGCGTGCATGAAGAATTACATAAGTCGCTCATTCCGCAAAATGAGCTGCTCGTTTATCCAGAGGACTGGCAGATTCGCGCATTGCGCAAGCCACAGGAAATTGGTTCTGCCAAGGCCGAACCCTGGGTTGCTCAGCTCAATGAGCGCTTGAATCAGAAGGTAACGTTTAATTTTGAAGACGCTTCTATGGAAGACGTCATCCTTTTCTTGCGTCAAACGACCGGGACAACCATCATTCTTCTCCCAGACGTGACGGCAGCTCCGCCTGTGAAGCTCAAAGTCGACGGGATGCGTTTTGGCGATGCATTGAAATGGATATTGGAAGGCGCCAGTCTCAAAATGGCGCTGCAAAATGAAGCCATCATCATCAGTTCGCAGCCCATCGTAGGTGCAATCGCGTTGCGTATGTACGATGTCACCGATTTGATGTCGCCAGTACAAGATTTCCCTGGGAAAGAGCTCGCGATTAGCGGTGGCGGTGGTGGTGGTGGTGGTGCTGGCGGTGGCGCGTTTAGTTTATTTAAAATGGATGCCGCGAAAGCGGATTCGGGCGGCAGCACTCCTGAAGAATTAATTACATTCATCAAGGGCAACGTCGCAAAAGAAACGTGGGGTACCACTGGCATGGGCATCGATATGCGTGGCGGATCCACGTTATTCGTCAGCCAGACGCCAGAGACTCATGCGTTAATTGAGCAATTGCTAGCCAGCATGCGCAACACGCAGTCGTTGCAGGTCAACATCAGCGTGCAAATTCTAGATGTGAAAAAAGGGTTCTTCGAAGAAATTGGCGTTGAACTGACCGATAAAACAGGTGGTGACGGCGCGGACGCCACCATCAGCCGTAGCTCAGGGAACTACGTCAACAGCCTTCCGGGACAAGGCGCCACGGCAACCGACCCTGATGGATATGTTCGTCTCAATAACACCATCGCTTACAATGGTTCCTATACCCAATATCTGCCGGCGAATGGATCAACGGCTTCGACGGCACAAGAGTCTCGTCAGCGTGGGTTGAATGCTGATCTTGCTTATCATCCGTTTAGCTTTTTAGGCCAAGATCAGATTAATGCGTTATTTTCCGCATTCGAACAAGAAACCGATGCGCAGATTCTTGAGCACCCCACATTGACCTGCTTTAATGGTCAACGGGCAAATACGTCGTTTATTCATCAGCGTGCGTACATTGCGGACTATGATATCGTCAACGCGTCGTTCGATCCTAAGATCGAAGTGCTTAATTTTGGTAATATCCTTGATGTGCGTCCAGTCGTTAGCTCGGATCGTAAATATATCACCATGGAAATCCGCCCGACGTCGGTGTTGCCGGTTGACTTTCAGGTCGAAATTCTCAATGGCTTTCGTACGGCTGGCGTTCCGCCTATCGTTATCGGACTTTTCTTCTATCCCATCGAACTGCCAAACGTTGAAGTGCGTGAACTGCGCTCGACGGTCATGATGCCTGACAAAGGCACGTTGATGGTTGGCGGATTCAGTAAAGCGCTTCGCCAACGGACGCATTCGGGCATTCCTTTCCTCAGTCATATTCCGTTCCTTGGCCGACTGTTCAGTAAAAATGGCACCTATGATGAGAACCGGCGAATCTTTTTCTTGCTCAATGCGGAAATCCTGGATCTGGGCGAGAAAGAGAAGCTGCGGTGAACGAGGCGAAACGATGCCGCCCGAACCGAGGTCAAGCCTCGGTGACCGGTCTGATGATGGCTGGCGTAGTGCCATCTATCATCGGTGTCGTTTTGTCTATGCCTCAGGCGCTTGCTGAAGAACGCACTCCGGCCATTTCGGCATCTGTCACCAGCGCAGCCCTGGTCATTCAAGCCCAAGCCGCGAGCGATGCTGGCGATTTACTAACGGCACGTGAGCTCTTGCGCTCTGCTCTGCAAAGCGACCCAGCCAATGCGGCGGCTCGCTCTGCGTTAGCGAGTGTCGAAAGCCAGATCAGCGGCCATCCCGTTCCATTGGTAAATGATTCGCTTCCGACGCGTGATGCTTCGTTAAATAGCGACATCCATCAGCAGGCTGCTTTGGCTGAGGCGAATATGCAGATTGGTCGGGCCGAATTTTTGGCCGCCAGTAAACGCTTTGAAGACGCCATTGTCTTGTTGGCCCAGGCGCAAGTCGCTTTGTTGCCCTATGAAGAACACGCGAATGTTCGCGCTAGAATCCAGCGTATTGATGGCTTGTTGAGCACGTATCGCGAACAAAATGTGATCGGGCAAGATGCTGCCGCCAGCGATGCACGCATTGCCGCTCGTCTTACCGCTGAAGAGCGTCGTCGTGTAACCGCGCGCAGTGCCACAGGGTTGTTGAATGAGCGCATGGCTCGCGTGAAAGAGTTAGAAAACAAAAACTTTATAGAATCGGCGCTTTCAGCGTGCCGTAAGCTCGTGGACGATTATCCTAGCAATGAAAACGTTGACGCTTTGTACGCTCGTTTGATTAAGCGTTCTCATGTGCAGCGTAACCTTTCCCTTGCGGATCAGAGCGAAGAATTGTTACAAGAAACGCAGGAACGGATTGAGCGTTCGCTGATTCCGTCTGGATTTGATGGTAAGCCGACGTTTCCGTTTGATTGGGAAGAACGCCATCTCGGAGGCGGCGCTCTCGACGCGCCTATCGTACTAGAGGCGTGGGAAGAAGTGCTTAACGATAAACTCGCAATGCGCTTGAGTTTCAATTTGGTTGAACAAAACGCCATGGAGGCGTTGAATTCGTTCGCCAAACAGGCTGGGGTCAACCTGATCATCGACCCAACCGTGTTTGCTGCTGGCGACGTTCCGTTGACCATCAAGGCAGCGGGCATGACGCTGCGCAATACGTTAACGTGGATCTGCACCATGGCAGGTACGCAGTGGTCAATCAATCTCGGGGCGATTTACATTGGCGGCAAACCGGAATTTGCGCCGACTTTGGCCGCTTACGATGTCAGCGAATTGTTATTTTTACCGACGGATCAGGTTGGAAAATTATTGTGGTCCAGTGATTCGATTACGAATGGATATGATCGTGCAGCTGGCGGTGGCGGCGGTGGGAATCTTTTTACGCCACCAACTAATGCAGCGGCTTCTGCGGCGCGTACGCCCGAAGACTTGGTGGATATGATTAAAAAGTCGGTGAATCCGACGATTTGGGAAAATACACTCAACGCGATCACCATCCATCAGTCGACCATGTTGGTGACGGCGCCAACAGCGACTCATTTATTAATTCAACAGTTCATCCGCGCGCAAACACATCAGTCCAGACTTTTGGTACGCGTGACCGCGCGATGGGTGACGATTAAAGACGGTTTCATGGAAGAAATCGGGGTTGATTGGCGTAGCGATGTTTTGGGCAATCCAACGGTAGCTAGTCCTTCCCCATTGCAGCCAACGCCAGTTTCGCCGCATTTAGGGGTTGATTCAACGCTCAACGGTTACCACCGCATGACCAATCAATTTGATCATTCGGGATCATTGGTAAATGTGCTTCCAGAGACGTCGTCACTTTCTGGCGTCTCTCCCCTTGCGACTTCGGGCCTTAATCTGCAAGCCATGATTATTAATTCTACGCAGGCGACGGCGATTGTGAGTGCGGTGGAGCGCAATTTGAAGGGACAAGTTCTGGAGGCGCCAGAAGTCGTCACGATGAATGGCGTTGAAGGCAATACCTTCATGGGCAGGCAGTACGCCTATATTGGCGACTATGAATCGGCCGCAGGTACAGTTGCATTAGGTGCAACCTTGAAGCCGAAAGTTGGCATGCTCGGCCTTGGTGCGGTGCTTGATGTGAAGCCGTACATTAGTTCCGATGGCACCCACGTGATGATGGAATTCCGTCCCGCGATCGTCACCTTGGCAGGTACGACCACGGAAAACATTGCAGTTTCACGGGTCTTTCAGACGGGCTTTGACCCGCTAGGAAACGCACTCGGCGAGTTAGCCGTGAGCAACAATCCGCTTGAATTGCCAAACATTCTTGTTCGTTCGATTTCTACCAGTATCGATGTCCCTGATGGCGCCTCGGTTTTGGTTGGCGGTTTTGGTCGATACATTGAACAGGCAACCTCGACGGAAATTCCATTCCTTGGCCACATCCCATTTGTGGGCCGACTTTTTGGAAAACGTGGACGGTATTCTGACCGTTACAAACTTTACATGCTGGCCGATATTCAAATCATCAACTACGCTGAACTGGAGGCGAAACTGTGAGCTCACGTCACCTTTCCCATACCACCACCCGTTTTACCGCTCTGACGGCGACTATGCTGGCTTTTGCCGGCATGGCGTGGACCGCTGACGAGAAAACCAATCCAGCTGCCGAGCAGGCGCTGAAGGAATTCGCTCAGTCAGGAGCGGATCGCCAAGGCGCCACCGCTGCGGCCAGTTATTATTATGATCATGGCATGAAGGCGATGGCCGAAGGGCGCATGGATGAAGCCATTCATGACCTGACCATTGCCGTCGACTGGCAGCCACAAGAAGCTAAATATAATAAAGCCCTGAGCCAAGCGCAGGCAATTGCCGGCGTGAGTCGCGATCCGCGTACGGTGCAGATTAATCAAACGGCTGATGAACTCAACGTTCGCCAGCAGCAACTGCGCGTTGAAGCCGCCTCCAAAAAAGACGAAGGCAGCAAAGCTTTAGAGGCTGGTGACTACGCTGAAGCCGAACGGTGCTTTACGCTGGCATTGACTCGCTTGGAAAGTCTTCCGTACGCTGACCCCAGCCGCGAAGCAGAACAACGCGTGGTCGAAAAATTGATCGGCATTGCGCGCGAGCGCCGTGAGAAACAAGAGATTAAAGACGCGGCATCGCGAAATGATTTAGCTCGCGATCGTCAGCAGCAGCTGCGTGATGATGGTTTAAAAATGGAACGCGGCCGCATTGATGCGATGCTCAAGCGCGCGCAAAAGGCACGCGAACGTCGGGATTACGACGATGCGATCTTGCTCTGTCAGCAGATCCTCAAGATCAATCGTGCTGAAGATCGGGCAGACAGTCTGTTGATCAAATGTCAGCGCGAACGTCATATTTACACCCGCCAGATCACCGCTGATCGCTGGGATGAAGAGCATAAATTATTGAGCGAATCGATTCGCACTGCGATGTTGCCGCAGCTCGAACTGATTACGTATTCACCAGAATGGAACGAAATTAATGCGCGCCGAAGTGCGCCGACACGTGGTTTGACTGAGCAGACTGAGGCCTGGCGCGCTGAAATTAACAATCAGTTGGATCAAGAAGTCACACTTGATTTCCAAGACAGCGAGCTGTCAGACGTGGTCGCGTTTTTACAGCAAACCACGCATGTGAACATCATCCTTGACCCGAAAATTGTGGCGAAAGGTACGCCGCCGGTGCCATTGAAGGTTGAGGCGATGAAGTTGCGGAATGTCTTTGAATTCATCATGAAATTAACCGGCTTGACCTACACCTTGCGCGATCAGGCTTTGTTTATTACTGACGCAGAAGGCGTGCGCGGTGATGTATTCATGAAGCTGTACGACATTCGCGATTTGACGCACACGATGACCAATTTCCCTGGTCCAGAACTTGCGATTCCTGAACCGGGCGGAACGGGATCAAAACTGCTGCCACCGGTAGTTGCCACTGAAGCGGCACCAGCGGTTGATGAGTTCATCACTATTATCAAAGCCGTTGTTTCGCCTGCGACCTGGGAAATCGCTGGTAATGCGATCGAAGATTTCCAAGGTCAGATGGTCGTGACGCAAAGCGCGGCTGTACACAAACAGGTTGAAGAGTTGTTGCGTACTCTGCGCAATCAAAAAGGGTTGCAGATTCACGTGAAAGTGAAATTTATCACTGTTGAAAATAGCTTGCTCGAAGAAATTGGTGTGAACTGGGAAAACTATAATTTCCCAGCGAATCTGAATCGCGGATTATTGCCGGGCGCCCCACTGCCAAGTCAGGCGCAAGATGCAGGAGGTGCGGCGCTTCCTTTTGGTGCTTATGACCGTTCGGGACAAGTGACCACGGCGGGCACCATCACGAATATCCTTCAACCGTACAGCACGTCGAATTCACTGCCGGCTAATAATCTCGGCGGAGCGACCTTTAAAACGCAGCATTGGCGTTTGTCAGATGATTTCCATGTCGCGGCGATTTTACGTGCGGTTGAAAAAGAACGCCGTGGCAACATTACTTTTGAACCTGACGTGACCATGTTCAATGGTCAAGAAGCCCACGTCGTTCACATCAATCAACAGGCATACATTGCTGACTACGATGTAAATCAAGGACAGTACGATCCCATCATCAGTACGCTTTCGTACGGTACTGTGCTTGATGTGCATGCGATTGCGTCGGCGGATAAAAAATACATCACTTTGACGGTCAAGCCGACCAACACTGAAGTTATCGCGTGGCGTCGTTTTGGACCTCCGATCGCAAACACCGGATTCGGTGGATCTCCGGTTGTTCAACAACCTGGCACTGGTGTTGCAGGTAATCCGCTAACGGTTCCTGAACTCTCATACCAAGCAGTTCGCACCTCAGTGACTTTACCAGATGGTGGATCATTGATCTTGGCAGGGATGACTAACGGCGAGAGCGCTCGTTCACACGCTGGTATTCCGTTTTTGAGTCATATTCCTTTCCTTGGTCGACTGTTTAGCAGTAATGGCCGGGTCGAAACTGAACTGAAGACTTTGATTTTATTGCAAGCTGACGTAGTGGTGTTCGAGGAAATCGAATCCAAGCTGTAAGTTTCCGGTTTGGCCGTGTGAGTAGCCGTGGCTGAGTATCAGCCATGGGTGGGCAGCAAAAACCTGAGCGAAAGCTCAGGTTTTTGCGTAGACTTTCACGGCCGCGACCGTGGCTCACGGTTACCGCACTTTGCTGACACCGTCTTTTGTTGCCGATGGCTGCCCCTGGCCCTCTTCAACACCGACACTAGTCTGCCGCCGCCATGAACGACCGAACGATTGATCAATACCGCGCCGCCCGTGCAGAGAAAGTTGCCCGACTCCGAAGCCAGGGCATCGACCCGTATGGACGGACGTTTGCTCCCACGCATTCAGTCGCTCAGGCGAGAGCATTGTGTCCGGTGTTCATGGAAGGCGCTCCTGAACAGCTCAAGGGCGAGCGCGTGGTCTTGGCCGGTCGAATCGGTAATTTACGCGCATCGGGGAAATTGTGGTTTGCCTCGCTCTTTGATCGCAGCCGCGCCGACCTTTATCGCGATCAGCGCTTAGCGGGGCTCGCCGATATTGATGCGGCAGAAGCGAAGAAGGCGCGTGGCATTCAATTGATGTTGGATTATAAAACACTGGGCGAGTCTCAGTGGGAGGCGATTCAATGCTTGGACTTGGCGGATTGGATCGGCGTTGCTGGTCGCCTCGGACGCAGTAAACGCGGTGAAATCAGTGTGTTTGTTGACGAAGTGGTGGTACTTGGCAAGAGCATGTTACCGCCGCCGCATCAGGCGGGCGCCGACAGCGGTGAATTGTCAGCGGAAGTACGCAGCCGTCAGCGCTATCTCGATTTGATGATGTCGGACGCAAGTCTTGCGGTGTTTGTTATGCGCAGTCGCTTGGTCGCAGCGACCAGACGCTTTTTTACCGATCGCGATTTTCTTGAGGTAGAGACGCCGATGATGCAGCCGATTCCCGGCGGCGCTTCAGCTCGGCCGTTTGTCACGCATCACAACGCTCTCGATCTTGATCTCTATCTGCGCGTCGCGCCTGAATTGTACCTTAAGCGTTTGATCGTCGGCGGCATGGAGCGGGTATTCGAGCTGAATCGCAATTTCAGAAACGAAGGCATCAGTCCGCGTCATAATCCAGAATTTACCATGATTGAATGGTATCAGGCCTACGCTGACCATGAACGAATGATGACGCTGAGCGAAGAATTGTTCCGTCATTTGGCGGATCACGTTTTAGGCACGCGCATTCTCCGTTTCGGTGAACACACGATTGATCTGGGTAAGCCATGGCGTCGGTTCAGTTATCATCAGGCGATGAAAGAACTGGGTGGCTTGGATTACGCGGATCAGGCAGCGGTGACTGCCAAGGCCCGCGAATTGGGCATTCACCTCGACGATCATTCAACCTATGATCGCTTGGCGAATGCCGTGTGGGAAGAAGTCGTCGAGCCGCATTTGGTTGAGCCGACCTTCATTACCGATCAGCCAACGTGGCTGACCCCGTTGTGCAAAGCTCATCCAGATAACCCGGCAAAAACCTTGCGTTTTGAACTGTTCATGGCGCGCATGGAATTGGGCAACGCATACAGCGAGCTCAATGATCCCGATCTGCAGCGTTCGCGTTTTGCTGAGCAAGTTGCCGAGGCCCAGGCGGCCGACGATGACGAAGCAGGAGTCGTGGGCGGACAAATCGATGAGGATTATTGCACGGCGCTGGATCACGGATTGCCAGTGTGCGGTGGTCAAGGCATCGGCATCGATCGCTTAGTGATGCTGTTTACCGGTCAATCTAACATCCGTGATGTCATCCTGTTCCCGACCATGCGGCCAACCGTGTGAGCACCGAAATTGGTTCTCATAAAAAATACCCCTGAACCTTTTTCATGGTCATCCGTTTAACCGGGCGTCTAGGTCCAAGTGTTTGGTACACAGGACCTTGCATATCAATGGCTGGTGACACACAAATTTTATTTGCTGCTTACCCAGGCTAGCTGGTACCTGCAGCCATTTCATACTCCGCGCCACCAAAACGAACCCCAATCACCACGAAGCGGACGGTCCCCGCATCGCGATTGGCCATCAACGGGAGTCTTCATGCGCCATTTCCTTCGCACCTATGCGCCCATCCTTGTGTTGCTGCTCTTGGTCTCAGCTGCCGTTCAGCTGGGCGCAGCTGACCCAGCTACTCCTCCAGCTACTCCTCCAGCTACTCCGAAGTCGCCAGAGGCAGCGCGTAATAGTTTGAGCTTGCTCGACCTGATGTTCAAAGCCGGTCCCATTGAAGCTATTTTAGTTTTGCTGTCGGTTATCAGCTACTCCTTAGGCATTCAGTGGATTTTCACCGTCAAACGCGAGAACTTAATTCCCGATGGTTTGGCCGACGAATTGCACAACATCATGGCTGATGGCCCAACGGAAGAAGCGGTCGAGAACGCTCGCACGTTGGTTTCAAATGATCGTAGTATGCTCGGTAACATTATTGCCGCAGCTCTCGATAAAAAAGATTACGGCTATGAAACCATGAAAGAAGCCGCCGAAGTGGTTGGTGCTTCCGAAACCAATAAATACATGGGCAAGGTCAGTTGGATGTCGATGTTTGCCAGCTCGGCAACCCTGCTTGGTTTGCTCGGTACGGTATCTGGTATCATTGGTTCGTTCTTGACCATGTCGTCTGCTCCAGGCGGTGCCGATCCCAGCCAGCTCGCCGGTGACATCGGTGAAGCGCTGGTTTGTACCGGCACCGGTTTGTTCATCGCTATCGGCAACCTGTATATTTTCTTCTTCCTCCGTGGACGTGTGAATACCTGTACGTTGGATTCGGCTATCGTCACCAACGAGTTCCTCGACTACTTCCGCAGTCGCTAAGCACTGGAGTAACTCCGGCTGGTGCCGGAGTTACTCGTCTTGTCTGGCCGCGTGACACTTCATTGAAGTAGAAGAATAAGGAGGAAGCATCCATGTCGAATCCCCTGCATCGTAAAAGTCGTTTCAAACTCGAACAGGCTGATGCCGATGTCGATCTTGTACCGTTGATTGACTGCGTGTTTTTGCTGTTGTTGTTTTTCATGCTCTGTGGTCACATGAGCCTGGAACAACGCGTTGAGCAGATCACCGTTCCACCGACAAAAACCGCGCAAAAACTCACCACACCTGACAAGTGGGAACGTATCGTGGTGAACGTTTTCGGTACAACGAAGGCAGGAAGTCCGCCGCGTAACACCATCAGAATTAACAACGTCAACTATACGTCATCGGCTGCTGAAGACTTGAATTCATACATCAGGTTGCGCCAAGTTTTAGATAAAATTTATGACCAAGCTGAAAAATTTGAGGACCCTAAGAAAACCGGTTTCATGTTGCCGAAGGTCGTCTTGGAAATCCGTGCGGACGCCGACACCGAATATCGGGTGGTCCAAGAAGTCCAACAGGTGGTCTCGGATTCCATCAATCCATCCGATGCGATGAAGCCGAAGGCATTAACTGATCCAAAGAAGGCAAAGCCTTTTGTCTTCCTTAACTTTACGACGCGCAAACCAAACGATTGAACTGACTCACGACTCTTCACACGTTTATCGCACTAGCATTATTTAGTTCAGAACTTTCACGAGCATAATCACAGGAGCTAGTCATGGCCGAAGATCCATCTGAAAAGATCGCAGAAGGCAAGCTCGACCTCGTGCCGATGATCGACTGCATCATGCTGTTGCTGCTCTTCTTCATTCT
The DNA here is from genome assembly GCA_043775355.1 of Planctomycetota bacterium. Classification (GTDB taxonomy): domain Bacteria; phylum Planctomycetota; class UBA11346; order UBA11346; family UBA11346; genus BOG-1363. The sequence goes on along the minus strand of JAYVSL010000060.1, from coordinate 22,431 downwards.
CACGACCAAGTTCGTCGCAGAAGAAAAAGCCATCGCCAGTCTTTTGCCGACTGACAAAGGCCAGGCGCCCTCTCCGGCGACCAAGCCGGTTGAACCGCCGAAGATGGTCAACATCTGCATTTATCCCGAAGGATTTGTTAAGGGACTGAGAGAGTCCGAATACCAAGCAAAATATGAAGCCTTGAAAAAAATCGTTGGTGAAGTGTTGCCAGTCGCTTATCTGCGGATGGGTGGTGATGAGCCAGTACCGATTAATGGCAACAGCTTCAGCAGAAAAAATCATCCTGAACTCCAAGCAAATATGAGGCTGGTCCACGAAACCATTGAAAGAGGGCTCGTCCGACGTGAAAACCCCAGCGTTGCTGGTCGTAAAGAACAAGACGCCGTGGTCATTCACTGCTTCAGCGGCATGTCATGGAAATTTGCTTTAGTGGCCTACGACGCCGTGCGCGACTACGAGGGCACTAAAATGGGTTCGAAGATGGCGACCGACCCATCGCAATGGGATAATGTGCGTGAGGTCCAATTTGCTCCGCCGCGAGTTCGCAATTATAGCGCGAAAGAGCAAGGCAGCGAGCTATTTGAAATTATTAATATGCAATAACCCAATAGCCAACAAGGCTTAAGGTTGTTTGTTGTGTAGCACGGGCAGGCCTTTTGGTCTGCCCGTGTGGCGTTGATGACGTCCTGACACAGCGATGAAGCGCCTGGGAAGATAGCATGACATGGATGTTGCGGCTTTATGGTCGACGGACTAACTTCACCATCATCGGCCTATCCATTCAATCCCGGCCGACTTTATAAACCCCGCTTCGAAAGGAGCATCGTATGTCATCTCTCCCTTCAACTCATCGTCGATCACAGGGCTTCACCCTGATCGAACTCTTGGTGGTGATTTCGATCATCGCCATTCTTGCTGGCATGTTATTGCCGGTAATTGGCGTCGTCCGTGAAATGGCGCGATCAGCGCAATGTGGTAAGAATCAAAGTCAGATCCTTGGTTCGTTAATCGCTTACTCTACTTCCGAAGAGACTGGTTGGCCCGATCCGCGACCTGGGAAAATAACAGCGATTACTGCCACTGGGACTGGCGGTGCCCAGTACACGGCAGCCATCTTTGAATTACTTGCGTTTAGCCAAAGTCTCCCCAACGGTCTATTCAAGTGTCCTAGTTCATCTGAAGGTGGGGCAAGTAAACTTCCGGCAAGCGCAAAACCTACGTTGTCTGTCGTTGGTACCGCATGGGGATGGGCCCCTCCTACGGCTGGCGTTTCGTACGCAATGGATTGGGCAGCCCCACAAGAGACCGGTTCAGCTCGGGTGATTCTTGCTGATCGCGATTCTGCCAATCATAGCAAGACCGTTATGGCATGTTTTGGTGATGCCCATGTCAGTAAGTTAAAACCACCCGCCGCTGGCAGCGTTACTGGTACTACTGTAACCATAAATGCCGCTGCTAGATTAAGTATTGAAAATCCCTCATCAAAAGGCGCAGCTGGCTTTGAAGACGTTGCTACCAATGTCGTCCCAGACAACATTTACGATGATGTAAGCGATTTTAATGCGACAGCCGGCGGAACGACGGCCGATAGTTATCTCCCTGGCCAAGCTGATAAACGTCGCGCGTTTGTTAAGTAAATTGTAGTTTCAATCAGAGCGCATACCAGCGCCACAAAAAGCCCCCTGAGCAAAACTCAGGGGGCTTTTTTTGCCTTAGACAATCCCGCCATCACTAATACTAATCCCACGCATCGCCATGCGCAGTTCTTCCGGATTTGGCGCGGCGTTTAGCGCAGTTTCCATGGTGATTTTGTGTTCGCGATACAGTTGGGTCAGTACGCGGTTGAAATTTTGGCAACCATTTTCGGTGTCCTTCGCCAGGGCGTCGGCGACTTTCATGTCTTCGCCTTCCAGAATCATCTTTTTGATGACTGGCGTGATAAACATCACTTCGACCGCAGGAATCTGCGGATTTTCTTTGGTCGCGCCTGGTAAAAGTTTTTGGTTGATGACGCAGCGGAGGTTAAATGCCAGCGCCGTGCGAATGTGGTCGTGTTTTTGCGCGGGGAAAAGATCCAGAATACGGCCAATGGTCTGGGCTGCGCCGGAAGAGTGAATGGTGCCAAATACCAAGTGACCGGTTTCGGCGGCGGTCAGCGCGGTTTCGAAGGTTTCAGCGTCGCGCATTTCTCCCAGCACCATGACATCGGGATCTTCGCGTACGGCCGAGCGCAAGGCTTCGGTAAAATTCACCACGTCGATGCCGATCTCGCGCTGATTGATTAACGATTTGTCATCGGTGAACAGAAATTCGACCGGATCTTCAATGGTAATGATGTGTGCCCGACGCTTGGCGTTGATGTCGTTCACAATCGACGCAATGGTGGTCGATTTTCCTGAGCCAGTGATGCCGCCGATCAGCACCAAGCCTTGTTCATAGGCCGCGCACTTCGCCAGTTGGTCGGGCAAGTGCAGCTGTTTGTAAGTGGGGATCTCCAACTTCACTCGACGGACGGCGGCGGATAATTTACCACAACTGCGGAAGACGTTGCAGCGATACCGTCCGGCGCCTTCCAAAGCCTGTGAAAAGTCGGCATAGCCACGGGTTTCCAGTTCGTGCGTGGCACGTTCGTTCATCATCGGGGTGAGCATCCCCTCAGTGTCTTCCGCTGTCAGCGCGGGGCTCTTCATGCGCACCAGTTCGCCGTTAATGCGGAAGATCGGCGGCTCTCCAACTTTCAAATGGAGGTCGCTGGCGTTGTGTTTGGCCATTGCCAGGAAGAGCTCATGAATGCGCATGGGATACCTAGGAAAGAGGTTGGGATGTCGCGTGGATGATTCTTGGGCTACGCGGCGGCGATGATCCCTGAGCAACGATCTGATGGTAGCTGAGCGCAATGGCCGACCGTGGGCGTGTATGCCTCTGCTAGCGAGCGCCCTCTGAGCGTCATTGCCTTGAGTCCTGCGACTTTGCGCGGATGGTGCGCAGTCATGCCGTGGATTCATATTGTCGCCGGAACGGGTGTTGGTCAGCGGCACGAATTGCTTGCTGAGCGCACGACCATTGGCCGTGACCCATCGAATCCAATTCAGATTGCTGATCCCAAATCAAGTCGGGTGCATGCGGCGTTGGTCGTCGATGGTGGGCGTTATCACGTCCATGACCTCGACAGCTCAAATGGAACCTGGCAAGGCGATGGCCGCATCACCAGCATGCCGTTGGTCCACGGCAGTGAGTTTCGCATTGGTGCGACCCAATTTCGTTTTGAAAGTATCTCGCCAAATGCCACGACTTGGTCAGACCCTGCTCACCTGCAAGGACTCGATCAAGCAAAGACCGTCCTGTTTACGCCGGCGCTCGATGGTGACACCCAAGCGTTGGCGCGGGCAAATTCGTATTTGGTCTTACTGCATCATCTTATCCGTCGCAGTAACGCCGCGACCGATCGTGAATCATTATTCGAATTGCTCGACGACGCGGCGGCAGAGGCGCTTGAAGGTGATCGTTGCGCCGTGTTCTTACCGACCACCACGTCGGATGGCGATGGATGGAGTCTATGGCCGCCACATGAGCGTCGTTTGCGCGCACGTTTTGGCGCGGTGCCATTTGCACGCACGTTGCTGGCCGCAGTTCGTCGCGGTGGGGAAGCATTACGCTGCACGAACGACGGTGATTTAGCGCCTTCCGCAAGCATGGTGCAGTCCGGCGTTCAAAGCGCGATGGCGGCTCCGGTTCGCATGGGCGACGATATTCATGCTTTGCTTTACGTTGATCGCCTGGCCGGTGGCCAAGCATTTACCCGCACAGACCTAGAGTTTCTCGTCGCGGTTGCCAATCAAATGGCCGTGCGTCTTTCGGCTCGTGCGACGGTGGAAGCTTTACGCGCTGAAGTGGATCGTCTGCAAACGGCAGCGCCCAAATCGTTGCCAGCTCTGCCACCAATAATCGGTGATGATCCAGCGATGGTACAGCTTCGCGATCAAGCGGAACGTCTGGCAGAGGTGACCTCGCCAGTGTTGATTTTAGGCGAATCCGGCAGCGGTAAGGAATTAATGGCGCGAGATATTCATGCTCGCTCGTCGCGTCAGTCTCGCCCTTTTCACGTCATCACGTGTGCGTCGTTGGCGGAACAAGGTGCTGAGAGCGTGCTATTTGGACGGACGCAGGCCAACGGTGTCACCAGTCCCGGAACATTTGAATTGGCCGACGGCGGCACGGTGTACGTGGATGAAATCACCGAATTGCCGATCGCTATTCAGGCGCGGGTGGTGCGCCTGTTAGAAACGGGCGAGGTCCAACGCCCAGGTGAAGCTATACTACGCCGAGTTGATGTGCGCGTAATTGCCGCGAGCGCGAAAAATCTTTCGCAAGCACTGGCAAGTGGCGAAATACGCGCGGAATTATTTCATGGTCTTGAGGGGCGACAGCTGGTGATTCCGGCGTTACGCCAACGCCCTGGGGACATCGATCTCTTGGCGGAATATTTTTTGGCGTGTCAGGCCGAGCAACATCATCAGCCAGCAAAGCGGCTGAGCACAGAAGCGAAGGCGTTGCTTTTACGTCATACGTGGCCGGGAAATATACGGCAGTTGCGACAGATCATCGAACAGGCCTGGGCATTGAGCAGCGAGCGCATTATCCAGGTCGCAGATCTGCCCAATATGGTGCGAGATCCAGCGCCACTAACGATGGATATCCAAACGAACAGTTTGGCAGCAGTCGAACGCGCCCACATTTTGCGCGTCCTCGACCATTGCGATGGTAACAAAAAAGCGGCCGCCGAATTGCTGGAGATCGATCGCAGTACGTTGTATGCAAAGTTGAAACAATACGGGGTTAGTTAAGCCAGATCAGGTCAGCTGACCATTGGCAAGACGATAGAACGCGCCCTTTTTTCCAATCAATTCATCATGGGTTCCGGTTTCCACCACGCGTCCTTCATCCAGCACCGCAATGCGATCGGCATTGCGCACGGTCGACAGACGATGAGCGATGATCAGCGTGCTGCGACCTTTCATCAGCACGTCGAGCGCCTGCTGAACTTGCCGTTCGCTTTCGGGATCGAGCGCACTGGTCGCCTCATCCAGCACCAGTAATTTAGGATCGCGGTACAGCGCGCGTGCGATGGCCAAACGCTGCCGTTGGCCGCCTGACAGGCCCATACCACGATCACCTAAAGTGGTCGCGTAGCCGTTCGGTAATTCGCTAATGAAGGTATCGGCATTCGCGCGCTGCGCTGCCGTTTGCACGCGCTCAAGGTCCGGATTCGGATCACCCCAACCAATATTTCCTGCCACGGTGTCATGAAATAACACCACGTCTTGGCTGACCACACCGACATGTCGGCGCACCGATCGTCGATCAACGGAACTAAGATCATGACCATCAATTGAAACACTGCCCTGCTCCGGCACATAAAAACCTAGGATCAAACTGGCGATGGTACTTTTTCCAGATCCCGAAGGCCCGACCAATGCCAGCGAAGTTCCTATCGGAATATGCAGATCAACACCAGACAAACTATGACGCTGACTTCCCGCATAACGAAAATGCACATTGGTGAGTCGTACCTCGCCATTCACCTGCGCGAGCACCGGTTTTCCGTCGTTCATTTCTTCGGATTCACTCTCATAAAGTTCAGACAGTGATTGCAGCGCGTCACTGGCGCCTGCGACGTTAGGCAAGCCAGAAATAATGGCGCTGACCGCACCGGAAATAATACCGTAATAACTGACAAACACGAACAACGCACCATAACCAATTTGATCACGGACACACAGCCACGCGCCGATTCCGATGACCATCATGTTGAGCAAGGAACTGACGGCCCAGCCAGCAGAGCCAAAAAATGCATGCGTCACGTCCAGGCGTACGCCGGTGGTGGCAACTTTTCGCGCCGCAGAAGTAAGTCGGCGCTCCGCATACGCTTCGACTGCATGCGCACGCGTCAGCCGAACGCCATGCAGTGCTTCGTTCAGAAACGAAACGAAACCAGATTCAGCGATCCGAAATTGTTCGTTCGTACGCCGCATCGGCGGCCACAATAAATAGGCGGTCAGCAAGTTGGCTGGTACAATCAGCGCCAACACCAACAGGAACCACGGGCTATACATATATACAATCACCAAAGTGATCAGGATCGTCGTCCCCTGCATCAGAATACATTCAGCGAGATAATTTTGCATGCCTTCAAGGCGACCAATATCGAGTAAGAATTTATTTTGCAGAATACCCGCTTGTGAACGGTCATGGAAAGCGAAGGTCAGTTTGTGCAAACGGCGAACTAACGATCGTCTGAGAGCAGCAGCCAGCGAGCGCCCCTGAATGGAGCGCATACGTCGCTCAGCGACGGTGGTGATGACATTCAATATGCACAACAAAAACGACACCGTCATCACCCACCACAAGTCGCCCATGACTTGGTGTTTTTGCTCAGGGCTCGCAATCAAATCGAAGACATGGCCGATCAGCAGGGGAAACACCCACACCGGTGAGTGGCGAAGATTGATCAGCGCCCATACGGCGGGTATCAACAAACGCTTATTGTGTACCAGATGCAAATACGCAGACAACGGATTACGCCGTTGTTTGGCATCGACTGAGGTGATGGCCGCCAATCGCTCCGAAACTTTTTCGATGGAACCAGACTGGTGCAGCGGCGAACGATGATCAGCCAAGTCGCAAACTCCTTACCCGTGTTTCAGGTAGCCAACGCAGTGTTGCCCAGCGCATCGCCGGTCAATCCTCTGCGGCTCAACACTTCTTGGCACACACTCGGCAGGCAACGGCGGCGCAGGAGTCAAAGCGTGATGCCGCTGGCATGTTGCCATGCATGAATGATGTGGTCGATGACTTCCAGAGCGCTAATATGAGCCGTGATATTTTCGCGAATCGCCGTAATTAGGCGACTGCGGTTTCTACCGCACGAATACGTTCAGCCCTTGGGTTGAAGAGGATGATGCCAACGCAGTCCGTCAAAGCGCGCAAAATCGCCGTCGCACGTAATGAACGTGCAGCCGTGTTCGATGGCGAGCGCGGCGTGATACGCATCGCTGACTACTGCGCCGCTGACTTTCGCTTCACGACAGACGCGGGAAAAGACTTCCCAGTTTCGTGCTCCCGGAACTAATGGATGACAATGTGGCAAGGCGCGAAGTTGATCTATGAAGGCCAATGCATCCGTCAGTGGCGTTGCCGGTTTGAAAACTTTTGCGTTCGTCACTATGCGAACGAAAGAACTGGCGACCAATTCGGACAATGCGAAGGGCTCAGCACCTTCAGCCAAGCGCACCAGCCAGTCAGCATACCGTTGGTGCAAGAGCGCATCGACGCGGTGAGCATAGATGAGTACGTTAACGTCAGGGAGCAGCATCGGCGTCCGCCACGCGTCGTACGGAAGCGTCATCTTCGTCGTTCATCTGCTGTTTCATCGCTTCCCAAGTCGGCGCAGTGCCGTCAGGAAGACCACCGGTGATGAGGGTGAAGGCCTGTTTTTTCGCCTCAGCAGGCTGCCGCAGAAATCGGCGGAGGGCTTCTTCGACCACTTGGCTCATGGTGCGGTGGCCTTCTAAAGCCCGCTTGCGGACTTGCTTTAGGACGGCCTGGTCAAGGTCGATCGTCGTTCTCATGCAGTGATGCTATTAGCACGCATCTTGATGCAAGCTTGGTTCATCACGACATCAATAAGCGGGAATAGAGGCGATCGTGATGCCCCTGGAAAAGTTCATGCAGTGGGCGTTCGCACAGACGTCCTTCGGGGCCAATCGAAGAGCAGCGCAAAAAACGGCTTCGATTATTTGGTGCGTGAGCGCCAGATTTTTTTGATTTCTTTCACGACCAAACTTTGTCGAAAGTCGTTGGCATGAAATTAGGGAAAAACGCTAGCCGTCAAAATCGTATCTGTGCTAATTTTCCCGTAAAGATCGACGAGGGCAAAGGTCCCAGGGAACAGATGGTTCGGCCGATCAGTCTGCTGAAGATTGGTCCACGTTTGTCTGCCCAGGGCAGCAGCGCTGATGATCGAGAGATCGAAGCCGATGAAATCTCGGTCAGACACGTCAAAGGCTTCTTTCAGCGTGACATAGCCCGAGAGCAGCAGTCCGACTTTGTAGCCGTCGGCACTTCGTTCACCGTAAGCGGTGGCGATGTTCGCCATGTGCTTGCCCGAATAGGGGTGAAAACCCGGCGAAAAGAACGGTTTGTCTTGCGGCTTGAACCATACTTGAAAAACATCGCCATCGAAGCCAAGGCCAGCAAAGTCCGAATTTTTGCGCAGATCCAGATATAACGTCAACGCATCGCCGCTGCCCCAGGGATAATTGTCCTCATTACTTTGGAACAGTTCTTTCTTTTTTACTGAAGCTTCGAACACCAGTCGACGCCCGTCCTTGCGAAACAGGTACGTGCAGAGCGGCTCTCCCTTCGCATCGGCAATCGCTCCGGTCGCTTCTCCGGCTTTGCCATGAATGACCATCTTCCGGAAGACATCGACGATGAAGAGGCGCCGAGCGCCTTGGCTCTCCACATCCACCACCATGGTGGCGGACGTTCCGTTGCTCTGCGGTAATGCATTCGTCGGCAGCTTGAGCGTCCAAGGAGTTTTCCCATTGAGTGCCAGGGATTCGCTCCCGCGAAATTTACCCAGGCTCCAGGTTGCCGTGGCGGTTATTGGCGTTGGCGTTGGTGTCGGCGTCGTAAGCGAAAACTCTAAGGCGTTGCTGTCGCTCGGCAGGATGTTCGACGCCAAGGTTAGCTCGACATCTAACTCCGTCGACGCACTCGCGACGGTTCGACCGCCCTCCAACGCTCCCGCAAGATTCAATTGCGTCCACAAACTGCGAGCAATCTGGTACTGCCCCCGAGCACACGGATGAACGCCATCCGGTCGTAGCACGGCGAAGCGTGGTAATGACTCTTCGTAATGTTCAAACTCCGATTGGACATCGATGCAGGGCACGGATTCTTGCTGAGCAACGTCGACGCACCCTCTGCCAATGGCGGCAAGAAGACGACGCGTGCCTTCGGTCATAAAAATGCTGGCGACCGATTCGTCGGTGAGAGTCGGAGTCAGAATAATTATTTCTTTGCCCAACGCCCTTAGTTCACGAACCAGCGCGGCCAGCTTGGCTTTGTATGCAGCGATCACCGAATCAATCGGCATGCCGCGCACCCAGGAGCCGATGATCGCGTCATTCATCCCAATCATCATCGTCACCACATTCGGGTCACCGGCGACCACCGTATTAAGAGTGGTTCCAGCCAGCTGCAAACCGCCATGCCCATTATTGATAAAGCTGACTTTCGCCTGCGGATGAAAATGGCGGAAGACCAATTCAGTCACGCGACCATACACTTTAGCTTCAGTAATACTGTCACCAAAAAAACTGACGCGGTCGCCGTCTTTGAAGAAACAGCTGCTTTCACCGGCGCATAGGCATGAGGTGACCATGGCGAGCAGAGCAATGGCTGAGAGGCGCATGGTGTAATCCTTGTCATGGTGGGAATAGGTGCTGTGCAAAAGATGCGGGCAGAGTCAGCGTCGCTGGAAAATATCGATATGTCCCAACAAAAGAACCCCGGCATTGCTGCCGGGGTTACAGGTTTCGTCCGGAAGGACGGAAACGATATCAGACGATCAGAAGCTGATCAGGCCTTCGACGGCAACGGTCAAGCCGTTGTTTTCGCCAGCAGCGCCATAATCGCCATCGACACCGGTTTGATCAAAGTAACCGACTTCGAAGTTCAAGCCGAACTTGGTGTTGGTCAGTGGGTTGGTCAACAGAGCAACGCCAACGTACAAGCTCTCTTCGGTTTTGGTCGCAGATGTATCGCGATCGATGGAGACGCATTGAACCAAGCCGGAAACCGACATCGGCACTGGTGCTGCTTCGATGGCAACGTTGCCCAACAACAAGAACTGCAGGCGGTTGATGCCGTCGTTCTGGGTGGCGCCGGCAACATTCTCGGAATCGCCGACGGTCAGGTACTGAAGTTCAGCACCGAGCGTGACGATCTTGACTGGCTTGATGGTGGCATTGATGCCAACCAACAGAACGTCACCGCCAAGGCCAGTGGTTACAGCAGAAGGATTCACGCCGCCGAGGTACCTCGTGTCGCCTGAGTGGATGTCATAAGCCAATTCCGCATTAATGCTGCCGAGTTCATTCGGGAGCTTGAAGGTCAGGTCGAGGCCGAAGCCCAGATCGCTGTTTTCGCGCGTGGTGCTGGGGGCTGACTCGTAGTTCGTGCTTTTAGCATCACTCTTGGTGAAATAACCGTTGGTGACGTGAACCGCGCCCGAAATTGGGGAATTTTTCGGTGCGAAACCAATGGCAGTACCGAGCACATCGTTGCCGTAGATATTGCGGTAGCCAATGGTGTTGGCGTTAACGAACATAAAGTTATCGCCGGTCGGTTCCGCTGAAATCCAGCCGAGGTGATTAATGTACTTACCCATCGACCAGTTAAGGGTGTCGTTGATGTTCCAGGAGAAGTAGGCTTCGCGCATGTTGACTGCGTTTGAACCTGGATCGAACCACAGGTTGGTCTTGGCCGATACAGCATCGGTGACTTTCCAGGTAGCCTTCAAGCTAGCTGCACCGGTGAAGCGCAATGAGCCGGTTGATTCATCTTTGGCTGAAGGGTTAGTTACTGCAGTCGGCGAAACATCCTTGGTGTCATCATCACTGAATTGGAGGACAGTGTCCACCCATCCAGAAAAGGTCACGGCTGGTGCTGCGTCCGCGGCGAAGCCGGCGGTCGAGGTCAGGGTGACGATGGCGAGAGCAGGAACGAGATTGCGAATATTCACGTCTATCCTCCTTAAGGGGATTGTTGACGAGGTTCAGAAGACACGGCCACTCCCACACAGAGCGACCGCTTCGTGGGCCAAAAGGGAAATACGGTGTGACGGGATGACCCGAGTATTTCCCAACCTGGTCCGCTTAGCAGGCGGGGAAGATGGGGGGCACCCGTACGTTTTCAATTGCATACTTGGACACCGGTTGTCTTCATAGCGTCTTCATGTTTATGTAAGTCGATATTTTAAAACGACTTATGTCGGTGTCACCGGGTCCTTCCGCAAACTGGGTAAAATGTCTAAAGTGTATAGACAGACACGCTTTAGCGATCTTGAACGATTTTTAGTAACTTTTCACTGCGCTAACAGACTCGCGCTTTGGTTATCCACGTCCGGGAAATTGCTGATGGCCACCGACTCGTAATGACTTTTTTTCACCAGCGACAGGATGCCCGCGCCACCTGGATGCCCAGATACCATGAATAATGCCATGAACGCCATGAACCCTGATCGCGCTGCTGCCGCTGCTCTTGCCGCTGACGGCTATACGCTCATCCCGGTGGTCCGCCGTTTGGTGGCTGATGAGTTGACGCCGGTCGGCGCCTTGGCGCGGCTGAACGATGAGCCGTATGTTTTTCTTTTTGAGAGTGTGGTCGGTGGTGAACGGGTTGCGCGATACAGCATGCTGGGAGCCGCGCCGCGTGAACGTTTGGTTGGCGATCTGCAACACGTCACCTTACATCGCATGGATGGCACGCAGGAAATACTGGCTGGTGATCCGTATGCCGCGGTGCGTTCTTATCTGCGCCGTTTCCGCACGCCGCATTTGCCTGGGCTGCCGCGTTTCACAGGCGGTTTAGTTGGATATTTATCCTACGACACCGTGCGCATGATGGAACCGCTGCCGGCGTGTCCGCCGGATGTGCTTGGTTTGCCGGACCTTCATCTGTGCCGCTATGACACCGTTTTAGTATTTGATCATAGTTATAATCATTTATTGCTCATTACGCATTTAGATTTGACTACCGGAGTCACCGTCGATCAGGCTTACGACCGCGCGATAATGGAATTGGATGCATTGCAAAAACGCCTGGAAAAGCCGCATGTTTCGCTGTTGGTCGAGGCCAAGCCTGGAATCGATCCAACGTATCATCAGCACACCTCCAAAGAACGCTTTGAAGTCGGCGTGCGTCGTATTCAAGAATACGTCAAAGCTGGTGATGCGTTTCAGGTCGTGCTCAGCCAGCGCCTAACCGCATCGTGCGCGCTGACACCGTTCCAAGTTTATCGCAGCTTGCGCAGCTTAAATCCAAGTCCGTATTTATTTTGTCTGAAACTCAATGATTCCGCGCTGGTCGGCGCTAGCCCGGAATTATTGGTGCGCGTTGAAGATGGCCGGGTCGCCGTGCGTCCTATTGCGGGCACCGCCCTGCGCGGTGCAACACCAGCCGAAGACGAACACCTGGCCAAGGAATTACTCGCCGATCCGAAAGAACTGGCCGAGCACACCATGCTCATTGATCTCGGTCGCAACGATGTCGGACGCGTATGCAAACCCGGCAGCGTGAAACTGACCGAGCGCATGGTGATCGAACGCTATAGTCATGTGCAGCACATTGTCAGCCACGTCGAAGGTGATCTGCGCGATGACCTGGACGCGCTCGACGCGCTGCGTTGTTGTCATCCTGCGGGAACGGTCAGCGGCGCGCCCAAAGTGCGCGCGATGCAAATCATCGATGAATTAGAACCGGTGAAACGCGGGCCGTATGCGGGTGCCGTCGGTTACCTCGATTTTCGCGGCAATCTCGACACCTGCATCGCGCTGCGCACGGCGATACTGACGCCAGGGAAAGTTCATGTTCAGGCGGGAGCGGGTGTTGTCGCCGACAGCGTTCCCGCTGCGGAATACGAAGAAACGTTACGTAAAGCACGCGCGACACTCATGGCCATCGCGCGCGCTGGGCAATTCTAGCTTCTAGCTTCTAGCTTCTAGCTTCGAGCTTCGAATTTGAAGACAGACTACCGATGCGCGTGTGCTAACTCGTAGCTCGCAGCTCGTAGCTCGCAGCTAGTTTCACGGCAGTCGCGACGAAATCGCCTTCAACGCCCGCAGCATGTACGACGTCGTCAGGTGTGGCATGCCTTCGGCCCAGCGGGGGGCGCTGTTGATCCAGAACGCGGCTTTGCTGCCGTCATCGAGAGTAATATGTTGGGCTTTGCTGGTGATGGAGGCGAAGAGATCGCTGCGCCAATCGACGATGCGGCCATTGCCGAGGTCGATGGTGTCGGTTTTCAGCAGCGCGAACGTGCGGCTCATCAAGGTGTAATAGTGGAACAGTCCCTGCATTTCTTTGCCGCTGGCCATGCCGGGATTGCTGTCGAATTGATAGGCGCCTTTGACCCAGCCTAAAGCGGCGACGACGCGCGGATCTTCGGGAGATAATTCTAAGGTCAGGTAGCTCGACAGCAGTGAATAGCTCATCGTACCAGTGGTGGTGAACTTTTCGCTTTGCGTGGGATCTTGTTTTTCCCAACTGCCTTTGGCGTCCGCTGGACCGTAGACCGCGCCGCCTGGGCCGTTCTTGCCGCCCGCTGCGCCAACCCACGGTTGTTTATTCACGGTGGATAAATCTTGGCATTTTTCGAGAAATTTAAGCGCTGCCTGCAATTGTGGATTGTCAGCAGGTACACCGGATTCACGCAGGGCCGACAACGCGTAACTGGTATTAGAAAGATCTTCATGCCCAGGGCCTTTGTCGCCGTAACCGATGCCACCAAAACCAATGCTGTCTTTGTCGGTGTTTTGCAGGCCAAGCAGATAGCGCTGTGCAGCGGTGATCGTCACCTGATCTTGTGGGCGTAAGCGCGCACACACCTGCAAGGCCAGCGAGGTGGTGTAATTTCCCATGCCTTCATCAAGGGCGTAAACGCCGCCGTCTTTTTGTTTGAAGCTGTCGATAAAGGTCAGTGCTTTCGCCATCGCAGGATGATCCGCCGTCAATGCATGCGGCGGCGATGACAGCGCCACCACTGCCATCGCGGTGACGCCGAGGGTAAATGTTTTCCCTGGGACCAAGGCTCCGTCAGGTTGTTGTTGTGACAGCAGCCACGTCTGTGCTTCGTTCGACAGCGCCTCAACGTGAGCGCGCTCGGGCGGCTTGGTTTCGCCGGCGAATACGGCAGCAATACAGATCAGCGATAGGAGGAGAGGGCGCATGTGGGCTCCAGTTGAAGGGATAAAAAACCAAATTGAACAAGAGAAACGGAGGAACGGAGGAGAATTACAAAAGGAGGAATTGAGTCAGGCCGTGTGTTTTGTAATGGTTCTTCATGTCTTCCTCCGTTCCTCCGTTCCTCTTGTTCAGTTCTTTCTTGTGTGGCAGTGTATGTGGACTCCAGTTGAAGGGAAAAAACCAAATTGAACAAGAGAAACGGAGGAACGGAGGAGAATTACAAAGGGTGAAGTCGAGTCATGTCTGTGTTTTTTGTAATGGTTCTTCATGTCTTTCTCCGTTCCTCCGTTCCTCTTGTTCAGTTCTTTCTTGTGTGGCAGCGTTCCTGTTACGGCAATGGCGTTGCGCTAAAATCATCGAATTGACTGACGGCCTCGGCTTTGGTCCACAGCCCGACGCGGCCTGGTTGGGCGAAGGTGCCGTCGTGATGTTCGATGACTTTTTTGCCGTTGAAAAAAACCGTTAGTCGATCGCCGACCACTTCCAACGCGATGGAGTGCCAAATACCTGGGGCGGCGCTGCCTTCCCATTCTGCTAATTCGCTGCGCTTGCCGTCAATCAAGCGATAGAGACGAACATTTTCGTTCACCGTATTGCAGCGCGCGACGTAATAATTTTTTTCGTCGATGGCGCGGGCGATGACGCCAAAGGAACGATCACGATTGCCGCTGATGCCTTTAGCCTTCACTTCCACGCGCACATTGGCGAAGCGTCCGGCGGTCGACAGCACGCAGGGGAAGCGATTGTTGGTGTCGTCGTTGTCGCATTGCATCAGCACGTTCGCTCCACTCGGAGCATCGCTTGCTGTTTTTACCAACCACTGCGCTGGGCGTCCTGGGCCGACGGTGTGGACGGTGAATCCAACAGGAGCTTGATCGACCACATCGGTATCGAAATGACTCGCGGTGGGGCCAACGGCCAATGGTAGTTGCACGACGTTGGGATCGGCGACTCGTGGCGTTGGCGCTTCACCGCAACTGCTGACAAACATGGCGAGAACCGTGACGCTCACGGCCGTGAAGAACGCGGAAAAAGTACGGGGATGGCGCATGACGCCACCTTGGCTGTGCGCGCTGTCATGGTCAACCGATCATCATGCCGAAGATGTCGGCAGCGCTCCTTGTGCGTGTCACCTTGGGCGACACTTCAAGCGACACCTTTGTCACTCAAGTGTTCGGTTGCGGTAAAGCACATCGCCGAGCATTTGCTCGGCGATACGGATATGTTCATGCTACCGTTTAGCGTGAACGGGTGACGAGTCCGGCAAACGCTTTGCGCTCAACCCACAGCAGAAACAGCGCCAGTGCCACCAGTAGAATGAGTACCGGGTTGGCAAGATTCTCGCCCTTGGTGATGAAGACGTGAAAGGCGATGATGTTCAACAAAATCGGCCCGAGCACGAGCAGGCCAAGGTTACGAGTTAGCGGGATCGCCACCAGAACGCCGCCGAGGACTTCGAAAACTTTAACGAAATGTAGGTAGCCGCTGGGAGCGAAGGCGCCGAAGAATAACGCCATTAGTGAACCTTCTGGCGGCGCAGGTTGTGGCGGCATCAGGTTGAGCAAGAACATCAGTCCGAAGGCGACGAAGCCGAGACCGAGGAGAAGGCCGGCGATGGTTGGGAGATGGCGCATGGGGAAGTTCTCAGGGGTTGATGGGTGAGGTTTAGTTCAACGTCGAGTCGTAAAGCTTCATCATGAGTGAAAACATTACCGCACGAACCGCGCGATTTTTTCCAACACTTGTGCAGTGATGGCGTCAGGTGATTGGCGTGCATCGATTTCAACCAAGCCATCGCTGGTCACCAGAGCGCGATAGCCGTCGTGGACTTTTTGCTGATACGCTAAACCGCGTGCTTCGATGCGATCTTGTCCGCGTGCGGCGGCGCGGCGGCGCTGGGCTTCGGCGGGATCGACGGCTAGCCACAGCACCAGATCAGGGCGAATGCCGCCGGTCGCGAGCAAAATTGCGGCGCGCACTTGGACTTGATCAAGGCCGAGTCCGTAGGCCTGGTAAGCGAGCGTCGAATGATAAAAACGATCGAGAATGACGAGCTCATCATTGGCCAACGCGGGCGCGATGACTTCATGGCACAGTTGGGCGCGGGCTTGCAAATAGCCGAATAATTCAGCCGTCGGACAAGCCTTGGTCGCGGGATCGAGCAACAGCGCACGTTGACGTTCGCCAAGCTCGGTGCCGCCGGGTTCACGTAGGTGGCGAAAAGAAATGCCATCCGTGGTTAGGCGCAGCTTTAAGCGCTCGACCTGGGTGGTTTTGCCGCAGCCATCGATGCCTTCGAAAACAATCAGCGGCATAATTAATGCTCCGCAGCAAAGGACAGCACACCAGCTGCGAGCAAGCCTGCCAGGATCAATCCAGCGGCAATGCGGTACCAACCAAAGGCGGTGAACGTGTGCGTGGCAACAAAACGCAGCAACCAAGCGATGACCACCCACGCGACGATAAACGAAACGATGAAACCAATGACCACCAAACCCATGCGTGGGTCGCTCAAGCCGTCGCGGTGTTTAAGTAAAGAATAGCCCGTAGCGGCGAACATGGTGGGGATGGCAAGAAAGAACGAGAACTCCGTCGCGGCCCGACGATTAAGTCCGAGCAAAAGGCCGCCCAAAATGGTCGCGGCGGCGCGCGATGTTCCAGGAAGCATTAAGGATAAACATTGGCAACAGCCAATCGCGATGGCGGTTTTCCACGGCAGATTCATCGCGTCGACATGACGTGGTTCCTGCTGTTTTCTCCGCTCAATCAGAATAATCGCTAAGCCGCCGATGGCGAGCATCGCCGCCACCGTCCCGGTGTTCATTAAATATTTTTCGACCAACTTATGAGTCGTAAAGCCGATGATGCCCGCTGGTATAAAAGCGACGGCCAACTTGAGCGCGAACGTGCGCGATGCGACACTAGAGTGCAGCGTACTGACGATCGCCCACACGCGTTGACGGAACAACGCGATCACGGCAAGAATGGCGCCGAGCTGAATGACGATTTCAAAAAGATTGCGAAAGGGTTTATCGGCCGGAGCGAGCATGAATCCAATCAGTTCGCTGGTGGCGATCAGATGACCGGTCGAAGAAATTGGCAGGAACTCAGTCAGACCTTCGACCACGCCCATGATCACCGCTTTAACGATATCGCTCGGATCCATCGACACTCCCAGAGGAGCGCGCATGGTTCGCGGCAAGTCAGTGCGTCAAGCGTTGCCACGCTCAACAGCCAGAGACTTCCCGCGAGAGAGTAATTAACACCGTCAATTGGAGGTAGGGCACAAGGCGGGATGTATTGGTTCTTCTGCGTGCACAGTGAACCCCTTCATGCCCGATAGATCAGGTATTAGGACGATTCAAGACAGGATTGAACAGGAGGAACGGAGAAACGGAGGACAGCCACAAGGTGATCAACCTGTTTTCATCGTCACAACACTTCCGCGCAGGATTCCTGTCTTCCTCCGTTTCTCCGTTCCTCTGGTTCGGTCCAGTGGTTAGTTTTTTTGCGACGTTGAAATTTTACCAGAGATGATGAGGCCCGATTTATTGCGGATCGGTTTCAGCCGCTGGCTTCCACCGGCGCGAGCAATGCTTCGATGTCGGCGAGGTCGAGTTTTCCCAGCGACTGTCCGCTTTCATCCATCAAGGCTTCGGCGAGCGCGGCTTTGTTGGCTTGCAGCGCGCGGATGCGGCTTTCGACGGTATTTGCCGCGACTAAACGATAGATCGTCACGGGGCGATTCTGGCCAATGCGATGCGCGCGGTCAGCGGCTTGGCGTTCGACGGCGGGATTCCACCACGGATCTAACAACACCACGGTGTCAGCGGCGGTGAGCGTCAAACCGGTGCCACCGGCTTTTAAGCTGAGCAGAAATATGGGTGATTCTCCGGCTTGAAAACGTTTGACCAGATCGGCGCGGTTGCGGCTTTTACCATCAAGGCGCAGAGCCGTAATTTTAGCCGGCGCGAGGACTTCTTGCTCGACCAGATCAAGCAGCGAAGTGAATTGTGAGAAGACCAGAATTTGACGTTTCTCTTCCACCAACGTGGTCAGCAATTCGCCCAGGGCATCGAG
This sequence comes from Planctomycetota bacterium, assembly GCA_043775355.1. Taxonomy (GTDB): domain Bacteria; phylum Planctomycetota; class UBA11346; order UBA11346; family UBA11346; genus BOG-1363. The sequence goes on along the minus strand of JAYVSL010000060.1, from coordinate 4,319 downwards.
CTTTGCGGAGTCGGTCACGTTGCCGGCAAGTTTTTCCGGCAACAAACGTGGATCGCAACAGACTTGGCGTAAGCGCAATAGAGCTTCCAGCACGGTAAGGCCGCTGCGCGCTAAGCCGCTTTTGGCGACCGCATCGCGCACGCGATCATCCATGGTCAGGCGAATTGCTTCGTACAAACGCCGTTGCGTCGGCCCAAGTTCGATCGGCAAATCAATATCCGTGCGTGGCGGCAGATCAGTTGCCACCGCCGCCTTGGTGCGGCGCAGCAAAAATGGCGCGGTGCGACGGCGGAGTAATTCAGCGCGGTCGCGGTCACCGCCATCTTCAATCGGCGTACGGAACGTGCGGACAAAAGCCGCGCCACTGCCAAGCACGCCGGGTGCGGCCCAATTTAATAAAGCATGTAATTCACCAAGATGATTTTCCACCGGCGTGCCGGTCAAACACAGGCGTTGATGCGCGTTCAGGCGGCGCATGGCAGCGTTAACGGCGGTGCCGCTATTTTTGAAAGCCTGCGCTTCATCAGCGATCGCCACCTGCCAACGAGCATTGGCGAAAGCCTCGATGTCGCGGGTCAGCGTCGCATAACTGGTAATGACGATGCCGCGTTCGTCACCGCTTACCGGCTGACGTCCAGTGCCATGCAGCACGGTCACCGCCAATTGCGGCGCAAACTTTTTGAGTTCTCCGTGCCAGACGCCAACCACGCTGGCCGGACACACCACTAAACTGGCGCGATCACACGTCGCTGACGCGTGTTCGACGATCAGATGCGCGATCGCCTGAATGGTTTTACCCAGACCCATATCGTCAGCCAAAATGCCGCCGATGTTCAATTCGCGCAGACGTCGCATCCACGATAACCCGTGAATCTGATACGGGCGCAGCGTGGCCGTCAGACCAGCAGGCACGACCACGGCGAGTGGTTCTAAACAGCTCGCCAAGCGTTTGGCCAACGCACGTAATTTTTCGGCGCCAATCCAGCGCGGTGACAACCGATCCAGCGCGTCAAGCAAGTCGCCGCGCTGTGGATCAATGCGCCAGCCGCCGCCGGGGCCAGGGGGAGCGTCAAATAATTCCACTAACTTGGCATGTAAATCAGCCAACAAATCCAGCGGTACGCGGACCACCGCGTTATCGCCGCATGTGGCGAGCACGGCAGGCGGCTCACCACCGGCGCGCGGTAATTTTTTCCATTCGTTCGGTCCACCGCGTAAAAGCGGCGTCAGCAGTGGCACTAAATCGATGCGTTGACCGCCCACTTCAATGCCCAGATGCAGCTCGAACCAACCACCGTCTTCGTGATCTTCAACTCGCGCTGATACCGCACCAAGATCGTGTACGGCGACCTGGGAAACATCGGCGCCACGAATCAACCAACCGCTGCCCATCAGCGCGGCCAGGGTTGAAGGGGGAATGATATACGTCAGTGGTTCGGCAGTATTTCCATCGAATTTATTAACGCTGCGGACCGTGCGCAGACGCAAACCGGCGGTGCGGTGCGTGCTTGTTGGGGTAAATTCTGGTGGCGGCCAAGTGACCAATCCCAAGCGTTCCAGTTCCGCAATGCGCGCCTTTTCTGCGGTAATGTTGCGGATCATGGCGGAACCGTCCGCACGCTTCATTAATGCAGATCCACCTTCGCTGACTTCATCATTGCCATAGCGGAAACCGATCACCGCAACATCGGCTTCAATGCGATTCGTTTTCGGGTGATTGCGTGTCCAAAAGGACAGGGATGTGCGCGAGTAATGTAACCACGGTTCTGGTGTCACTACGGCTGGCGCCAGTGGTGGCGGTGGAATTTCTGGTGGAAGTGATGGCAAAATAACTGACGCCATCACGGGATCGAGCCATGGCATCGACGAGATTCGTGCCAGCACATGTGCAGGGATATTACTGGTAAGGGGGCCAGCGCCTTTTCCACTGCGAAACCACGGTGGCTTGGTCGGCAGAATTTCGAGTGGCTCGCCTTGTTCGTCGTTCACCGAAAGCCGTATTTTACCCTTCTTCTCTAACCATGTCGCCAAACCAACACGGGCGGGCAAGAGGGTAGCTGAAACGTCGGGAGCTTCGTTCCATACGGCGAATCCGGTGGCGATGACGCGTTGCAGCAGATCGGCACTGCTCATGCAGTCGATCATCCATGAAGACATTATTTGGCTTTCGCCGTGAATCGCCGCCAAGACCGCGCGGGGCGCGGGGTCTATCGTGGTACCAGAGCGAGTAAGAAAGTGACCGACGGTAGGGAACTTTTTTCCTTCCGACAGGCGGCCATTTTTTAAGATGCGACAAAGCAGGACCTGTACGCGAATGCCAGAATCAGCGATCGGTGTCAGCACCCAAATCATCCGAGTGGCAGTCGATTTCGTCTCCTCATCTTGGTGGGCAATGATGCGATTCATCCATTGCGCTTGTTCGTTCGAACCTTGCCAAGGTTGGGTCAGCAGATGGGCAAAGGGATCGACCTCTGGAGCCGCGCGCGCAGCACTGGCTGGCTTTTGCTCCGCCTTGGTCGAGTTGGTCGAGTTGGTCGCGCTGGTCGAACGACTCGATGTCGTCGCGGCCAGCGGATTCATGTTCAGCAGATATCCCTGATCAAGTGCCCACGCGATCAGCGCAGCGACTACATGTTTGCAATCACCGCCCAGCGGGCACGAACAATGATTGGTCAAGCTGTCGACCGCGATGCCTTGCTGGCCAACGCTCAGCCCACGCAGATCAATCGTCAGATCATAATCATCGGTGCCGCTGACCACCGCGCGCAATTTGCCCTCACGAAATTTGACGCTTAGCACCTGATCATTTTTGGCGAACTCATGACCACGGGCCAAGGTATCGGCATCAAAATGCTGATGAATAAGCTGGCTCAATAATGGCATAGTCGCGGCACGGTAGGAAGCGTTGCGATGGGGCAAGGGGGGTAAGGCAGGGATATTTGCTCAACCGCACAGCGATTTCTGCGGTAGCGTGCTGCGACCGCTGCGACTAGCGTAGGAAGCATGCGCGTGCTTCATCTTATTGCGCGACTCAACGATGGCGGGCCAGCGCGCGTCATTGCGCAACTGGCGCGTACGCTGCCAGCACATGGTTTCACCATTGAAGTGGCGGCGGGTCGCTGTGCCTTGGGTGAAGGTGATCTGGCACCGCGATTGAGAACAGAAGGACTTGCTGTCATCGACGTGCCGGAGCTGGGGCGCACTCCATCACTGTTGCGTGATGTTCGTGCGTTGCTGAGGGTTATGCGGCTCATTCGTGAGCATCGTCCGGCGTTGGTCCATACGCATACGGCGAAGGCTGGTGCGTTGGGTCGCATCGCTTGCCGTCTGCTGGGCGTGCCGTGTTTGCACACCTACCATGGTCATGTACTTGATGGATATTTTTCGCCGTTGATGAATCGCGTCGTGCATATCACCGAACGTTTGCTAGCTGGCGATTGCTACCATCACGCGCTGACGCCGTCGCAGGGACGTGACCTTGCGCGTGTTCATGCGATCGGTCGCCGCAGTCGTTGGCAAGTTCTGCCGGTGCCGGTTGCGGCAGTGACTCCAACGACGGCAGCGTGGCAGCGTGAATTACGGTCAGATATTCCGGTGGTTGGATTTCTTGGTCGACTGACGGCGGTGAAAGATGTCGATTTGTGGTTGGCAACTTTAGCGGAAGTGAAACGTCATCAAGCGGTCCAAGGGGTGATCTGTGGTGGCGGACCTGAGCGTGTGCGCTTAGAAAAAGCTGCAAAAAAACACAACGTTCCCGTTTGTTTCACCGGCGCAGTGCCCGCAGGAGAAGCCCTCGCGGTGATGGATGTTTTACTGATGACCAGCCGTAACGAAGGTTTGCCGTTGGTCGCCATGGAAGCCGCCGGATGTCGCATTCCTGTCGTCGCTCCGGCAGTTGGTGGTTTAGCGGATTTAATTCAGTGGGGCGCGGTGGAGGGTGCCGCGCGCACGCCCGACGCTTTAGCTGCGGCGTGCATCCGCATGCTTGGCGATCGCGTGGCGCGTCAGCGGAGAACGCTGCTGGCGGCGATCATAGCTGGACGTCTGGACCCCGTGCGCTTGGCTGGCGCTTATGCAGACATGTATCGCTCAATTGTTTCTGCGGCACATTGCCGAAAATCTTCATGACGACGAAGACCGAAAACATGATTGAACAAGAGGAACGGAGGAACGGAGGGGGAGTAAGTAAGGAAAAGTCTTTCTGTCTTCCTCCGTTTCTCCGTTGCTCTTGTTCAATTCGGTCTTTTCGAATCGCTCAAAAGTCACCACGCATTATGGGGGGCTATTTCATTCTCTGTTTATTCTTGGTCGTCAGCGTA
>JAYVSL010000059.1:0-4374 GCA_043775355.1 Planctomycetota bacterium | reverse complement strand
TGGATGCCGGAGAGCCGAGTACAACTCGGCGATCCCGGGGGGGGGAAATGGATTGCCCCTTGCCGGTTGGCAGCCGGCGGCCTGGGACCGCCGGCTGCTAGCCGGCCTGGATGCCAAGCCGCCGAACACCGTGGCGTGCAGATCAAAAAGATGACCAGGGAAACGGTCGGCGATCTTGCCGTTGATCCGCTGGATCCCGCTCACATGGCAGGCTGCACGGCGGTCATCCACACTGCTGCCCGGGCTCATCGCATGGGTGAATTTGGTGAAAGCGCGTTGGCAGCGTATCGCGCCACCAATGTTGTGGGCACGGCCAAGCTGATCGCGGCCATGCGCAGCGCGAAGGTGCCACGTCTTATCTATGTCAGTTCGATCAAAGCGCTTGGTGAGCGATCCATGCGGCGGGCTCTTAGCCCTGACGAACAGCGAATGCCTGAGGACCCTTATGGTATCAGCAAAGCCGAGGCTGAAGAGGTGGTGCTGGCTGCGCATGCGGCTGGGTTCATCGAGGCGGTCATTATCCGTCCCGTTTTAGTTTACGGAGAGGGAGCGAAGGGGAATCTTGAGCGGTTGATGTCCGCCGTGGCTCATGGTCGTTTGCTTCCCGTAGGCGGTATTCGCAATCGACGCAGTATGATAGGAGTTGGCAATTTGGCTGAGGCTTTGCTCACTTCGGCAACCGCTCCAGCGCTTCGGTCTGGTCACCATTGTCAGGTTGAAATGAGTAAAATAACCAAGCCATCATCGGTGCAGGTTGATCAGGGAAAGACGCCCACGTCAGTTCCCAGGTCACCGATTTATCATGTCGCGGACGATGGCGTTGTTTCCACCCGCCGATTGGTCGAAGTATTAGCCGACGGCATGGGCGTCAAACCGCGCTTGATCAATCTGCCGCGCTGGCTGGCTGGCTGGCGGTCGGCGGCGCCACCCTTTTAGGAAAAGGCGCCATGGCCCGCCGTCTTTTTGACGATCTCGAAGTCGACGCCTCCGCTTTCACCAGGGACACTGGCTGGCAGCCAAAAAAATCGTTGGAAGACGGCCTGCGAGAGATGGCCGCAGCCTATGCCCAGCTGCACCAGGTTGGGCGTTTTGCGTAGTGCTTATTGGTAAGGGGAGTTTTTTCGTGGCACGGTCGGTTTGTTTCTGGTTGGGCGGCTAACCACGGGCGAGCCGCCCGTGCTACGGGAGAGCGGCGGTGATTTTTTCGTGGCACGGGCGGCTTGTTTGTGGTTGGGCAGCTAACCACGGGCGAGCCGCCCGTGCTACGGGAGAGCGGCGGTGATTTTTTCGTGGCACGGGCGGCTTGCTCGTGCCACAAATTCATTTTTAGTTTCTTTGCGAGTTATTGCGAGAGGGCCAACGGCCCGTTTTATGATAGCCCAACTCAGGACTATTTCTTCGGCTTGCCATCTACGGCAGCAGGAGTGGTTTTAGGCCGTTCAACCAACGGTCGCGAAGCCTAAAAAACCAAAGACGGCAAGATGCTGAAAGAGGTGCAGGATGGGTGATCAGCCAGTGCGCTACCATGATGGAGCCTTTCCACCGCCGTCATTGGATTGGTCACGTCTTATTCGATTAATTGGACCGGCGAGCGCAGCGTTGGCACGCTTCGATGGTGTGCTGACAGGCGTGCCGAATGCGCATGTGCTGGCTTCGCCTTTAATGACGGAAGAGGCGGTGTTATCGTCGAAAATTGAAGGTACTCAGGCAACCATGGGTGAGGTGTTGCAGTTTGAAGCGCTTGGTGATCAGGCATCCGTGGAACCAGAGAAGCGTCACGATATCGTGGAAATTCAGAATTATCGCAAAGCTCTACATGGTGCGGTAAAGAGCATGACGGAATTGCCGTTGTGTTTGCGTTTATTTAAAGAAGCCCATGCCCAATTGATGGAAGGTGTGCGTGGAACCGACAAGCAGCCTGGAGAATTCCGCACGCGACAAAATTGGATAGGCACCCATGGCTGTCCCATCGAACAAGCGCGCTTTGTTCCGATCGAACCCGAACGATTAGTTGCCGGTCTGTCGTTGTGGGAGCGATCCATCCATGATACTGGTCCGGGAGATTTGTTAGTGCAGTTGGCAATTCTGCACGCTGAATTCGAAGCGTTGCATCCATTTCTGGACGGCAACGGTCGTTTGGGGCGCATCCTGATTCCGTTGTTTCTTTATGAACGGAAAATGTTGTCTAAACCAGTTTTCTACATGAGCGCCTATTTAGAAGCGAATCGACAAGAATATTATGACCGACTATTGGCGGTGTCGCGTGATGGGGATTGGACGGGCTGGTGTTATTTTTTCCTGACCGGTTTGATTGCCCAGGCGGAGGCCAACACCGCCAAAGCGAAGGGCATCGTAACCCTGTATGACCGTGCCATGGTGCAGGTGCGTGAGCTCACCCATTCTCAATACACGCACCAAGCTGTGGAATTCCTGTTTCAGCGTCCGATTTGCAAGGCTTCGGACTTCATTGCTCAGGCCGGAATTCCCGAGGCGACGGCTAAAACCATGCTGAATAAATTACGTAAAGTTAATATAATAAAGGACTTAATGCCTGCGAGTGGGCGTCGATCAGCGGTTTACGGATATCCTGAACTGCTCAATATAGCGGAAGGCCGTCGGGTGTTTTGAGATGAATCTATACACCACAACCCACTTTGTGGATAGTATATTGATACTTTATTATCCACAAAATGGGTTGTGGCGAGTGGGTTGGGTCACAACGGTGTCAGGACGGGCCAACGCCGTTTCCTTCTGCCGCGCTGGCTGGCGGTCGGCGGCGCCACCCTTTTAGGAAAAGGCGCCATGGCCCGCCGCCTTTTTGACGATCTCGAAGTCGACGCCTCCGCTTTCACCAGGGACACTGGCTGGCAGCCAAAAAAATCATTGGAAGACGGCCTGCGAGAGATGGCCGCAGCCTATGCCCAGCTGCACCGGGTTGGGCGTTTTGCGTAGTGCTTATTGGTAAGGGGAGTTTTTTCGTGGCATGGTCGGTTTGTTTGTGGTTGGGCGGCTAACCACGGGCAAGATGCCCGTGCCACGATGCGTTTGAGGGTTTCTGCTTGGGAGATTCTTTCGTAGCACGGGCAGCCTGCCCGTGTTCTGATGCCTAATCACGGGTAGGATGCCCGTGCTACGATGGATTTTTGGGTTCATGTGTGGTTGAGGGGGATTGAGAGCTGCTGCGGTGAGCGGCGTTCCCGGGGGGAGAGTGGATTGCCCCGGGCCGGCTGGCAGCCGGCGGTCCCAGGCCTGGGGGATGAGAATGGATTGCCCCATGCCGGCTGGCAGCCGGCGGTCCCAGGCCTGGGACCGCCGGCTGCTAGCCGGCTCTTAATTTTCCAGGCCTGGGACCGCCGGCTGCTAGCCGGCTTGGATGCCGGAGAGCCGAGTACAATTCGGCGAGCAGACAGAAAGGAAAGAATCGGCACTTTGGCGAAGTCGATCGCCACCGTGGTGGCTGGATCGTGGACGATCACGCGGTTGTCATCCGACATCCGGCCACGTTGGTGATAGCCGTGCATGATAATGGTTCCCTCCTCATTTCAGTCCCGTAGAGTTCCTCTCATGAGCCAGATCACCGTTGATATTCCTGACGCGAGCCTTGCCGAGTTATCGATGAGTCCGCAAGCGCTTGCCGTTGAGATGAAAATGGCTGCAGCTGTGTGTTTGTACGCTCAACATCGCATGTCCGTACATCAGGCAGCTCGCTTCGCTGGTATTGACGAGTTTACTTTCCGTCACCGTCTTGGTGATTATGGCGTCGCTCTTTTCGACCTGACCCGCGAGGAACTTGAGGCGGAGCTAGCGTGACCAAAGTCGTGGTGAGCGACACGACGCCACTGCAATACCTTCATCAGTCGCGGACACTTGATCTGTTGCCCAAGTTATTCGACCGAGTGATTGTGCCCCCGGCAGTGATCGGAGAACTCGCTGAGGGTCGAGCGCGAGGTCATGATCTTCCGCAGTTGGAAGGAATGGCATGGGTCGAGGTCATGGCTCCGCAACAGGCACTGATGCTGCCAAACAAACTGGGACGAGGCGAACAGGAGGCGATCAGCGTTGCCGTTGAACGTCATCTGTCGGTGATCATGGACGACTATGATGCGCGAACGTGCGCCATTTCCCTGGGCCTTCATGTTCTGGGCACCTTTGGCATCTTGCTACGGGCTAAACGTCAGGGGTTCATTCCAGTGATTATGCCAACCGTCGATGTGATTGTTGGATGTGGATTCCGGATCAGTGAGCGAATGCGCAAACAAGTGCAGGAATTAGCTGGCGAGAATTAAGTTGCCGGTGATACCCGAGGGCTTCAAGGGGGCGAATGGTCTTCGCTGGGATCGCCGAGTTGTACTCGGCCTGGATGCCGGAGAGCCG
>JAYVSL010000058.1:0-30066 GCA_043775355.1 Planctomycetota bacterium | reverse complement strand
AACGATTCCGCAGAGCCATTCTCTTTCATCTCGGCGGACTTGATCTCATGCCAGCTGGAGTCACCTATCCGACCCACACGAAAGTCTGAAGCGCCAATTTTTGAATCCGTTGATTCTCCGGTACTCCATGTGAGATTTATTCAATCCCCAATCAGCATGAAGGAATTTCCAGTCGGTTACGACTTATTCTCCACGCTAATGCTTATTAACGTAGGCGATTCGTTTGCGGCTTCGATCACCAGGATTTTCTCGCGGATATACTTAGCTTTTTGGCGACTCAGATTTTTCGGGAAATTATCTTCACCTTTATCGAAAGCGTCAGCGAGCTGTTTTAATTCTGGAATAACTTCCTTCGCATGTGCGCCGTAGGTGAGTAGGAACTTCATGATTTCTGGCGTTCGATGCTCACTGGCCCAGGTGTTTTGGTTGCGCATATAGTACACGCTCGCACTGATGCCTTCTTTGACATGATATTTGGCCAGAACGCGTAGCCCCGCGATGCGAATGTCGTCGGCAAACATTTCACCGCTCGGTGCCGCCTTCATAACCGACTGATAGATGTCAGGGAGCAAGGGTTCGATTTGTTGGGCCGTCAGCGTTTTGTATATCGGAGAAATTTCGCCTCTGGCGCGACCGTCTTGGTTGTGCAGCCCAGCCCGGATCGCAGCGTAAAGAGTGGGAAGATCGACATCATTAAGTGGTTTGCTCAGAATATTATCGAGCAACAAATAGCGTTGTTCCATGCCGCGCGGATCGTCTTTCGCTGGTTCGCGCGCGAGGATCTTGAGTAATTCTGGGACCGCGGATGCTGCGCCGATTTGATTGAGCGCCCTGGCGGCTTCGATACGCAGCCACAGATCTTTGTGCTGCAGCGAAGCCATCAGAGCCGGAACGGCTGAGTTGGCAGCGCCTTTCAACTTCGCGATGGCCACACATGCGCCATAACGAGATTCGAGTGTCGGTGATTCGAGCATTTTCACCAAAGCGTCGATGGGGACGTCCTTGCGTCGAGCCAGTTCCGTTGCCGCCCGCCCGCGAACGGTCGGCGACCAACTGCCGAGTCGGTGCAGGATGTCGTCACTGGTTAATTTTTCGTAAAAATTATTGCGGTATCCACGCCCGTCGAGCATCAGGCCTTCTGCTTCTTTGGCGTTCACGGCCGTCATCGCGCTCGGTCGTTTACCGGTCAGATACAGACTTTTCAGCGGCAGTGCATAGGTGAGCATATAAGCGCCCGTACAGTCCCAATCCGTATACGCACGGTATTCTTCCTCTCCGTCCGGTGAGCCTTGATAGCCGAAGCTGCCGTCTGGAGCACGAGCCAAGTCATAGTACCACGACTGCTCTTTCCAGTAAGCGCCCGTGGCGAGTGGACCACAGCGGGAAACGCCTGGTAACGCCCACACAATACTAAAGAAATTTCCCGTGTGGCCGCGCTCGCGTTCGTCGTAACCCGCCATGCTCATTTTGGAAAAAAACGTTGTCGCTTCGCGATCACCTAACAAATCATAAAGAATCGTGCCGATGGAGCATTTGCCATTGTCCTCATGACCTGGCCAGGGTTCGTGATCGCCGTAGGGAATGGCACCCTTGCCAACATACCAACGCAGAAAACCGGCTGATTTAGCGATCCCACGGTCCAAATCCGGTTCGCTGACGCCGGCTTGGCGAGCCAGAACCATAGAGATGGTCAGTGGCAAGGCCGGAAGATTCATCGAGCCATAACCGCCGAGGTTGCCATCAGGAAGGGCGAAACCGTGGCCCCATGTGCCGACCGCGCTTTGGCCGATGACGCATTCCATGGCGATGCGTTTTACTCCAGGAAGTAATGATTTATCGCCGGTGGCTAACACATATTCAGCAAGAAAAATATTAGCGTAGCCGTAGTACCACGTGGCCATGCCGTCGGCGGTGTAGTTGGAAACTTTCTTTGCGTATTGGGCAAGCAGTGGTGCGTATTCTTTTTTTCCAGACGCCAACAAAGCCAGCGCATTGAGATTGTTCGTAATCGAAATATCGTTCAGTCCTCTTTTCGCGATGACTTGGCAGCCGGTTTCAAAAATCAGTTTCGATTTCGGACAATCGTACGGTGCCGTATCGCTGTAGGTCCCCATAACGGGAAGCGTTAACGAAACGTTCTCTGTTTTCCCTGCGCGCCAGCGGATCAGCCGCAGCGTGCCGCCACTTTGATTTTGCTCGGCGGTGGTGATGGCGTGGGCGAAAGCGATGCGAGCATCGTCGCTAAACGGTTTGTCACCGACACCCACAATAACATCACCCTCGTTCAGAATTCTCTCAGCAGGCGAACCTTTTTTTACTGCGGTTATCAGAATCTGACGCGCGTCGAGAGATTTTCCCTTGGTCGCATAGATCCAGCCGCGTGCCCCCGTTGGTCCCAGCACCCAGTCATGGGTGTCGGGCTTTTTCCCACCTTGGGTGAAATCGGGGATGCCCTTTTCTTCAGCTACCGCCGACGGCATGGCGAAGAGACAGGACAGCGTGACGATGGCGATCAACGCGGCAGTGAGTCTTTGGTGAATCATGTCAGATCTCCGTTATGAGTTTCGCTAAAAAAGTGGGAAAAAGTGGGAAAGAGTAGAAAAAGGAAAAAAAAGTAGCCAGAGCCTTGATGGTACCTGACGAAATGGAAGGCGTTGACGGTCATGTGCGTATATCGGTGCAGGATGCGCTTCCTGCTGTCAGGAGATTTCAAACCATTGTGCCACCCAGCAGCAGAAATATCTCACCGTATTCGATGCCAGCCCCCAGAGCATCGCCATGTAAAACTGGGACTTTGTATTTGAGAAAAAGCCACCAAGCGAAACCAAAAACCGGGGCTAGCAGGAGCGCCGGAGTCCACGTGAAGCTGGCACCGAGCAAGACCGTGAGGCTGATCAAAACCGCGACCGTGCTTATTTTCCAGCTCAGAAAACTGCTGCCGCTCGCTGGTAGTTTTTGCCCACGGGGCCACAGGACGGCGCAAAAACGCATCCACGCAGGAATCAGGGCAAGGGAAGCGAACAGACAGGGCGATGACCAGCCTGCGCTGAGCCATGCGTGGAGCAGGATAAGTTTGGCCAGCAGCACCATAATCAAGGTGATGACCCCGAAGCTGCCAAGATGCGGATCTTTCAGGACTTCTTCAAAGCGTTCAGGTCGGCGATGTGCCGCGCCCAGGGCATCAGCCAAGTCGGCAGCGCCATCCAAATGCAGCCCGCCCGTGATCCAGACCCAGGCACCGAGAAGCAGGAGCGCCTGAACCCAGGTATCGATATGCAGCTGTGTCAGTCCCACGGCCGCGAGTCCAAGCAGCGAGCCGATGATCAGTCCCGCAAGAGCGAAATAGTTGGCGGCGCCGGCCATCAGCGACGGATTGAAATCCGGCACCGCAGGAACCGGCAAGCGACTGAGAAACTGTAGCGCCAGCACCGCTTCTTTGAGTGGCCTGGGCCAAGTCATGAGCCAGCTTCCAAGGCGGTTAACCAGGAACGCCCGTCGGCCAGACAAAGCCGAGCGAAGCCGCCGCGCTGCACATGCAGGCTGCGAGCCTGCCGTAAATTCAAGCCTAAAAATTTTGCTAACAATGCTTGGATGACGCCGCCATGGGTGACCACCAGGATGTGCGCAGGCGAAGGGTCACGTGGTCGGGCTGCAACTAGGCAAGCCTGCCAGGCGCTCTCGACGCGGCCAGCAAAAGCTGAGGCACTTTCTCCTTCTGGAGGGGTGTGAGCATCGTCAGCCAAATGCTCAGACCATTGTGGATCGGCGGCGCCCAGCGCGAGCAGGCTTTGTCCTTCCCAGCAACCAAAATGGCGTTCCTGAAAACCGTCATGAAAAAAAATCTCACGTCCGGCGGCAAGCACTTCGGCACCAAGACGGCAGCGCTGCAACGGCGAACTGACGATGAAATCAGGCGGCGCCAAACCACGCGGCGCCAGACGAGGAAGCAAGTGCTGCCGCCAAGCGGATGACGGCGGTTCGAGGAGCGCCACATCACGTGAGCCATTGAGACGATCCGCTTCTTCAGTCAGTCCGTGACGCAACAAAGTGACGTCGAGGGTCACCGATCACCCCCAGGGACGCCGGCATCAGCGAAGGTGGCCATCTCGGCCAAAAGTCGAAGAGCGAGATCCAGCACCGGGAAGGCGAGCGCCGCGCCTGACGCCTCCCCAAGGCGCAGGCCGAGATCAAGTACGGGCTCCAAGCCCAGAGCATGCAAGGCCAGCAGGTGCGCTTTTTCCGCCGAACAGTGACTGGCAAATAGCCAGGGCCGCAAAGCAGGATCTTCCTCGCACGCCGCCAAGGCTGCGCTGGTGGTGATGAAGCCGTCAAGCAAGATTGGCAGACCAAGGCGCGCCCCTTCGAGATAGAAGCCGCTGAGAGCGGCAATCTCTAGGCCGCCAAGAGCCGCTAGTGCTTCGGCGCGCTGGTGATGCTGACAGCGTTCCAAAGCCTGCGCCACGGCCTGACGCTTGCGCTCCCATCCGGCATCATCCACCCCGGTGCCGCGGCCGGTGGCGGCGGCATCATCCAACCCCAGCAGCTTGGCGGTCAAAGCCGCAGCGGCAGTGCTGTTGCCGATGCCCATTTCGCCGCCGATAAGAAGCGTCGCACCAGCCTCTTTTGCCCGTCGAGCAGCGGCCCGACCAACTTCTTTTGCCTGCGCCAGCTCTGCCGCCGTCAGCGCATCTTCAAAGCGAAGATCCCGGCTCCCCGCAGCCACTTTGGCGTGAATGATTGCCAAGGCCGAAAGATCAGCATCGACGCCGACATCAACCAATTCCAGGGGTGCCTGAATAGCCCGCGCCAAAACGGCGATGGCGGCGCCGCCGTTGACAAAATTCGCCATCATCGCCGCCGTCACAGCGCGCGGGTAAGCCGACACGCCAGCGTGGGCGACGCCATGATCAGCGGCAAAGACCGTCACCGCCGGACGCAGCGGCGCCGGGCGCAACAGGTTGCGGCACGCAGCCAGTCGGCAGGCTATTTCTTCCAGTTTACCCAGGCTGCCTGCCGGCTTGGTGAGCTGCATCTGCCGTTGGCGAGCGGCAACAAGAATCAAAGGATTCGGCGAGGCGATGAGGAGCATAGTCAGTCCTGGGATTCATGGTGATGCGGCGCTCAACGGCCACGATGTCGCTTCTTGTCTAAGCGACTGTCTGGAAAGGCAATTTTAACAGGAGGACGCAGAGGCGCAGAGCAATCCTAAGATCGTAGGCGAACGGAAAAGACCATGATCTTCCGTCAAATCTAAGTCCCTTCTGCTCTGCGCCTCTGCGCTCTCATGTGCAATCCTGTATTTCCAGACAGCTTCTAAGCTTTCGGGCGGTTACTCGCCGATGACTCGCTTACACTGACGCTCCACCCATATCAATTGAGGAATTTTCTGTGACCTCTCATTCATCAACACCTCCCCGCACGCTCACCTTAGTTTTAGGCGGCGCCCGCAGCGGCAAGAGTTCCTATGCCCAGCGCCAAGTGGAGCGACGCGGAAACGGTCAGAAACTGCTCTACGTCGCCACTGCCGAAGCGCAGGATGAAGACATGCTAAGCCGGATTCAACGGCATCGCAGCGAGCGCAGTGAAATCTGGCGCACCTTAGAAGAACCGCTCGACCTAGCCTCGGCCTTGCCCCCAGTGGCGCCCCTTTCGGGCATCGTCTTGATCGACTGCATTACCCTTCTCGTCAGCAACCTGCTCATCAAGCTCGAAGCCGAGCTCCCCGTCGAAGAGATTGAAAAACAGATCCTCGCGGAGATCGAAAAAATCCTTGCCGTCTATCGCTCGGGCACCGCCTCGTGGTGGCTGGTCAGCAATGAAGTCGGCCTAGGGATTGTCCCCGCTTATCCTCTTGGCCGCAGCTACCGCGACGCTCTCGGTCGGGTCAACGCCCGCCTCGCCGCCGAAGCCGATCAGGTCATATTTATGGTGGCCGGCCTACCCTTGGCAGTGAAAGGCGTCCTACCAGCTTGAGGCCAGGAATCATTGAGCTTTTCGCAACCGTGCTGGAGTGGCAGGTTGCGTTTTGTTAATTTCTAGGCGAATTCGACGCGTTTTTTAACGCTCACGGCGGAGTTCCTGGGCCGCTGAGCCCGTCGAAGAAATAGCGGGATACGCCGCGCGAAATACCGCTTCGGCAGCATCAAGTAATCCTGGACCTGGGTCTTCCAGGATTCCTTCACCAATGATAAGGAGATGGCCATCGGTGACGGCGCGCAGGGCTTGAATGCCAGGTAGGGCACGCAGAGCGGTGGCGCTGCGTGGGCTTAGCACGATCACCTCTGGATTAAGGGTGATCACTTCTTCGACGGAAAGTTTTGGCCAGCCTGAATAATGTTCAGCCGCGACATCGAAAGAAGATAAATAAAACAAAGATAAATAAAAGACATTCGTAAATTACTTCTTTGAATTTTAATCATCACTTCGTTGCGCCTCATAAAATTCCAGGAGCTTCCGCTTCAGCAGCGCCTTATTGGGAAGCAGCGTTTTATACTCAGCCACCATGGCCGGTGCCATCGTTCGGCTGAGAGCGTATTCGACTACTTCTGCGTCCCGTGTTTTACAAATGAGAACCCCGACGCTCGGGTGTTCGTGTGCTTTGCGAACGTTGCGGTCGAGGGCTTCGAGATAGAATGAAAGTTGGCCGACGTGTTCGGGTTGAAACTCGTCGACCTTGAGCTCGACAGCGACCAAGCACTGAAGTCCGCGGTGGAACAAAAGTAGGTCGATGGCGAAGTCACGTTTGCCGACCTGGAGAGGATATTCTTCGCCGACGAAACAGAAATCGCGACCACATTCTAGCAGAAATCGTTTGAGATTGGCCACCAGACCGCGCTGGAGATCGGCCTCGCTATGACCCTCTGGCAGGCTGAGAAAATCGAAGGTATAGACGTCCTTGAGCGCCTGTTGGGCTTGAGGATGTAATTGTCGCAGCGCTGCTGAGACTTTTGTCGGCGACATAACGGCCCGCTCGAACAGGCCTGTATTTATTTGACGGTTTAGTTCACGGCTGGTCCAACGTTCCCCAACGGTTTGGCGCAGGTAGAATTTACGCTCTTCGGCGGTCTTGCAGCGGGCGAGGATGGTCAGGTTATGGGTCCACGGCAATTGTCGCAGCAGCGCTGCGACTTTTCGCGGCGCGTTCTGATAGGCCGTATAAAACTGCCGCATGCGGAAGAGGCTCGCCCGCGTGAAGCCCTTAAGGTCAGCATGGTGGTGAGCCAAATAATCAGCAAGTTGTTCAACCACGGCTTCGCCCCATTCGGCGGCGTTGATCTTGCGCTGGATGTATTCACCAACGCGCCAATAGAGACCGACGAGTTCGACGTTCACCGCCTGCAAGGCGCGATCACGAGCGGCTTGGATCAGGCCGACCACTTCCGTGAAGGACGATTCATGGCCTTTGCTAATTCGGCGTGGGGTTGCCGATTTGTTCAGCAAATTGGTGACTGATGGACGTCGGGTGGGCGGTTTTGGTAATCTGGGCATAGGAGTATTTCGTGAACCATGCGCGATATCGCCGACATCGCAACGCGTGTCATGAATTGCATGAGGAATGGAGCATCTCTGAACTCATTAGACAATCTGATCATCGTCGTCCGCTGAAATCATGATTGAGCACCCAATTGCGTTTTGCTAATTTCTAGGCGAATTCGACGCGTTTTTTTAACGCTCACGGCGGAGTTCCTGGGCCGCTGAGCCCGTCGTAGAAATAGCGGGATACGCCGCGCGAAATACCGCTTCGGCAGCATCAAGTAATCCTGGACCTGGGTCTTCTAGGATTCCTTCACCAATGATAAGGAGATGGCCATCGGTGACGGCGCGCAGGGCTTGAACGCCAGGTAGGGCACGCAGAGCGGTGGCGCTGCGTGGGCTTAGCACGATCACCTCTGGATTAAGGGCGATCACTTCTTCGACGGAAAGTTTTGGCCAGCCAGAATAATGTTCGGCAGCGACATCGATGAGTCCGGCGGCGGTCAGGACGTCGTGATAACTACTGCCGATGGTTCCGCCGTAGATTTCGTGACCATATATTCCGAGGTAAAGCGCACGTCGGCGCGGATGATTTGTTGGCAGAGATGCGGCGACGTTGGCGAGTCGATGAGCGAAGGTCGTGACGAAGTGTTCGGCGCGATCGTCAGCACCGATCAATGCACCAATCAAGCGGGCATTGGGTATCAGCGAGGCGACGCCGCGTTGCGATCCCAGGCTGCAGACGGTGAGTCCAGCTTGGCGAAGACGCGCTAGGCGATCGAGTTGATCGGCGGTGCTGGATACCACCACCAAATCCGGCATCAGAGCGATGACCGTTTCCAGATTATCCAAACCAGCAAGGCGAGGTAATCCGGCCAAGTGCAAAGCCACCGTCGACTGATGATAGACGCTGACTCCAATGATGCGATCGCGTTCACAAAGCTCGGCTAATAACGCATCGGATTCAAGGCTCAGGCTGATGATGCGAGTGTAGTGAGCGAGCGGTATGGCGGTGCCCTGCGCATCGTGTACGGCGAGTCGTCCATCAGGAAGCGTAACGCGTGCAATGTGGGTGGCTGAATTCGGCGGTGATGTTGCCGTCGATGTCGCGGATGGATGAGCGAAATAACTGGTGCCGATGGCTGACAAAATAAAGGCCGCAATTAAGGCGGCCACATTGATGCCATGAAGACGGTTCACGACGATGATCCTGCACGCGGAGGGTGAGGTGTCGGCAAGCGGAAGAAGCGTGCGTCGGTGGGATCTTGCTCAACGCCGAAGGCGCTGGTGAGCGCTGACGAAGCCAGCACCGTGGTGGCGTCGCCGGTCAGCATGACGTGGCCGCGATCGATCAGGACGACGTGATCAGCAACGCGGCGTACTTCGTCGAGTTGATGGAGCGCAACCAAAATCGTGAAACCATTTTCCGCAAGGCGGCGCAATAAAAATAATAAAGCGAGCGCGTGTCCGATATCGAGCGCGGCGGTCGGCTCGTCGAGCAATAATGTTCGTGCGCCACCGGCGAGCGCGCGGGCGATCAATACTCGTTGCGCTTCGCCAGCCGAGAGTTCGTTAAAGCGACGGTTGGCGAGCGCGGTCGCATCAACCGCAGCAAGGGCTTCTCCCACCGCAGGGTGATTGCTGGCAACCATGCCATGCCAACTTTGATCGAGCGCGTAACGACCGCAGTTAACCACTTCATGAACCAATAACGGCGCGGTCAGACGGCTGCGTTGCGGCACATAGCCAATCAATCGCGCACGTGCGCGGCGATCCATGCGCAAGACATCCTGGCCTGATAAAAACACGCTGCCGTGTGTGCATGGCATCAATCCCAATGCCGCTGTGATCAGCGTCGATTTTCCCGCGCCATTTGAGCCGATCAGTGCGGTGACGTGACCTTGCGCAGCGGTGAGCGAAACATGGTCGAGCAAAACGCGTTCACGATGGTGTACGGTCAGATCGTTGATCACCAACGCGGTCGTCATGGGCGAGTTCGTCGTCGCTGATTTTTCCACAGCATCGTTCGTCATGCCAGCTCCCGCCGGGAACGTAGCAGGACCACGATAAATAATGGCGCACCAATGAATCCGGTGATGACGCCTAGTGGTAGCTCACCGATGGTCGGCAAAGCGCGTGCGAGGTTATCGCAGAGCACCAGAAAAATGGCGCCACCTAACGCTGACGCAGGAATCAATCGACGATGCGTAACGCCGACCACTCCACGCATCACATGCGGCGCGATCAGCCCGACAAATACCGCTGCTCCACCAAGCGCCACCGCAGCAGCGGTCAGCGTCGCCGTCCAGATTAACGTCCACCGACGAACCGTCACCACATCGACTCCCAGTGCGGCGGCTTCCGCTTCACCACTCAGCAAGAGATCGAGCGGTCGTCCCCAGGCCCACGCGGCGATGCCGCCGATGACGACCAATGGCGCGGCCAACGCGAGTTGCGCTGGTCCAGTTCCATCGACGCCGCCCAGGCTGAGCCCTTGCAGCGCACGCATCAGTTCCCATTGATCACGACATAAGCTGGTCAGCAATGACGCGGCGGATGCGCCTAATGCGGCAAGAAGAAATCCGACCACCAGCACGGTGGTGAGTCCACTCGCACGTTCTGCCAGCCACAATAATCCGGCGAGTGCGCTGGCGGCGCCAATTAAACATCCAATCGGCAGCAATAATTCTTGCGGTATCCAGGTGGGTAAAACGGCTCCGGCCACGACCATCAGCACTAAGACCAATTGTCCGCCCAAAAGTGAAAATGCGGTGGTGCCAAGCAGGTCTGGGCTGGCGAGGGGATTACGAAATAATCCCTGCATCAGTACGCCACCCATGCCGAGCGCCGCACCGGCCAGCGCTGCGGCAGCAATGCGCCACGCACGTAATTCCAGAAACACCGCACCCGCTTGCCCAGACAAATCGCCGCGCCCAAGGCAAAGCCCGAGCCCGGCGACCACGGCCAGCACGCCGATCAATAAGGTCCACAACCACAGCGCACGCATGGGCAGGAGTCTGTCGCTCAGCATGCGCTGTGCATCTGTTTAGAAGCGCGCGGCAATGCCGCCGTACGCGGCACGGCGAGCGGTAGAATAGCTGGGCGAAATCTCATACAGCTCATCGGTGAGATTTTCCGCGCGGGCGTAGATCGTCCAATCCTTGGTGAATTCATAGCCGACACTGGCGCTGAGCAGGGTGTAGGCATCCAGGGTTTGGCCGCCGGAAGAACGTGACCACTGCCGTTCCAACCCAATCCGCAGCCATGCTTGATAGGCGCGCACGGTACCCGCCAGATTCAGCTTATGGTCGGGTAATTGCGCCAATCTTTTCCCCGTGCCGTCGTCGCTGTGTTGATACGTATAGACCGTGTCGAGTGAGAAAAATTCTTGTGACCAACCCAAGGCATTTTCGATACCACGAATTTGAGATTGGCTCGGCAGATTGATACTTTGAAAGGTGCTGGGATCGAAGGTGATCGCGTCTTGGTAGTCGGTGATAAACCACGTATTGGTCATCGATAATCCGGTTCCGTGAACGGTGATGGTTTGGCCAAGGTCTGCGCTGGTAGAGGTCTGTGCTTTAAGGTCCTGATTGCCGAAAAATGGCGCATACAATTCATACAGCGTTGGCGCGCGGAAGCCGCTGCCGAGCGAGGCGAATACTTTGTATTGCTGTTCCAGCCAAAAGGTCGCTGCGCCCAGGCGGTAGGTATTCGCACTCCCTTCGCTGGTGTGATCATCGTGCCGTCCGGTGGCGCTCAGCGAGAGCCACGGCAGATCATAGGTTACCGTGCTCCACACGCCGATGATATGTGCACCGCGATCGATTTCGTTGGTGCCACTGGCATCGATGAGATCCGCGTGTTGCCAATTGCCATCGATGCCAACGGTGGCGCTGAAATTCGCCGGTAATTGCGCAAGGGCGCGGACGCCAGCGTAGGAATCTTCGGCGTGATAATCTTTGGTGAAAAATGGTTCATTAGGATACGCGCGATCCGTGGTAGTGCGCGCGGCGTCGCCGCTAATCAGCAACGATTTTGCCGCTCGCCATTCGCCGCCCCCAGCAACACGCCAACTGCTGACTTCTTGTTTGGAGGTCTTGTCTTCGGGATCCAGCGTGAACGGCGGTACGCTTAAAAAGCTGTCGTAATCTTGATCCGCCTTTTGCACATTACCGGAGAGGTAAACCAAGCCGTGATCGTTATGGGCTTCCAAACGAGCGCCCCCACCAATGCGTTGGAGTCCGTCGTTTTCGTAGTGGCGTGGATCACCTTTGGCATCTGCCGTGGTGCCGTTGCTGAATCCTTCGCTGCTAAGACCGCCAATATTGACCGCAAAACCAAAGGTATCGTTAATCGGGCCGGTGACCTGAGCGCTGCCAGCAACGGTGGCGTGACTCCCTGCGTCGAGTTGAAATGCTGAATGCGCGGTGTCGGTGGGACGAATCCCAATCAGGTTAACGACGCCGCCGTTAGCGTTCGATCCATACAAACCGCTTTGCGAACCGCGCACGACTTCAACCTGCTGAATTCCCGAGGCGTCCAGGGATTCAACGGATGGACTTCCATCGCTGGAGGTGGCATCCGTTACGGGAATACCATCGCGCAGGAAACGAGTTTCTCCGAATTTGGCACCACGTAGGCGAACCTGAGTCGTGCTGGAGAAACCGCCAGCACCTTGGTTCACATCAACGCCAGGAAGCCCACGCAACCAGTCATGCATAAACGGTTGATAACCACGTTCGCGAACGTCTTCAGCCGTGACCACGTTGGTACTGGCGATGCTGCGCGACAGCGGTTCGACATGGCGACTAGCGGTGACGATCATTTGCGTCGTATCGCTGGTTGAAACTGGCGTCGTCGTTGGGACTGGCACAGGCGCAGTCGTTGGGACTGGCGCAGGCGTTGGCGCAAGAGTTTGTTCCTCCGCCAATAAAAACGCTGGCGACACCAGCGCGGCAAGGAAAGGGACGAGTGACGACATACGCATGAGCTAACTCCACGGTCAACAGTGAGTGGCCGCCAAGCGTCGTGCTCAGCGTAACCCTCGCGATGTGTCGTCGTGGAATGGAGCCGCGTCGTGTCCGCGCGGTTCGCCTCAGCGACCGTGCAAACACCACTGACCGTATCCCGTTCCACGAGGATAACGCCGCAAGGCCGAGGCAGGTTTCCTGACTTCTGGATCATCCCGCCTCAGCGCCTTCCCACACCAAAACGGTGCAGTGGCTCGTGCTGAGCGGTCCCCAGTTACAGTGGCGGGTCCGCGCCGGATTTGCTGTATGACAGCGCACCGGCTTCCCTTTTGACCAACGCGCGTACGCGTCGGCACCTAGGCGGGCGGAGGTGTAGGGAACGTTGAACGACGCACAAGAGGGCGATATCCGGTACTTTGCATGCGTGGACGAATGCCCTACATCGTCGTCGCCTATGACCGTTAGTCGTGTTCATCTTGCTGATATTGCCGCTCTGCTCATCGCGCTCATGGTGTTGTGGTGGTTCCCTTATCAGCCAGGAAATGGTTCGTCAGTCGCATCCTTAGTTTTGTTAGTCAGTATGATTTTTATAGTTGGGACGCTGGCTGGGCAGCTGGCGAAGCGTTGCGGTTTGCCGCGTATTTCGGGCAGCATTTTTGCCGGAGTGCTGGCCAATATACTATTGCTAGAATTATGGCCGACGGTTGGCGCTGTGGTTTTCGTTGATCAAGCGCACATTCGCGATGCGCGACCGATCAATGATCTGACGATTGGTTTAATTGCCTTAATGGCCGGCGCGAAAATTAAATTATCGTGGTTGCGCGCGCGGCTGCGGGCGATCTTGGCGATTACGGCGGTTTCAACCTTAGTGGTTCCTGGCGTCGTCATGGGTGTTTTGCTCATCGCGCCGTCGATTCCTGGGCTTGGCCAGTCGCCGTTTATGGCCATGGCGATCAGCCATGGTATTCCAGGATGGTCGGTCGCTGCGCTCGCTGGTTTGATTCTGGTCACCAATAGTCCGACGGTGGTGGTGTCGGTAATCAAGGAATTGCGCGCTGATGGGCCGATGACGCAGACGGTGATGGGCGTATCGGTGGTGATGGATGCGGTGGTCATCGTATTATTTACCGTGTTAGTTGCGCTAATCGCGTTGCTCGGCAATACCACTGAGGTCTCATTAGGCTGGGCGGTCGGCAACGTCACTGGCACCATTTTATGGTCGATCGTTATTGGACTCATCGTTGGCGTCGGCTTGAAACAGGTGACTGAACGCAGTGATCGTGGTTTGAGTTGGATAGCCATGGCGCTGCTGTTGGCCGTCGCGTTCTTCGCTCCGTATTTGCATATCAAACCACTGTTCTGTTTGCTGGCGGTTGGCTTTGCCTGTGAAAATCTGGTGGGCGGACGCACCGCTCAAGGCTTTCAGCGTTTAGACAGTGCCATCGTGCGGATCGCTCAACCAATTTTTGTGGTGTTCTTTGTCGTCGCCGGTTTGTCGCTCAGCATGGTCGCGCTGCAACAAAGCTGGATGATCGTGGTGGTGCTGACCGTGGTCAGATTTATCTCGGTGTGGAGCTCGGTGCGTTTTGGTTCGTGGCTTGGCGGCGCTGACGAAAGCGTAAAAAAATACGGATATATCGGCATGTTATCGCAAGCTGGCGTGACGCTGGCGCTGGGAGCCATGGTCGCGCAGCGCTTCCCAGGATGGGGCGAATCATTAGCCACCGTCATCATCGCGATGGTTGCCGTGCATGAAATTATTTGTCCCGCTGCGTTCGCCTGGGCGATCCGACATACGGGAGAAGCGAAGGCTGAGCAAGTTGAGCATGCAGAAAAAATCGCTGCCGAGCAAAGGTTTTGCCCATGACCATGCGTGACCCAGATCCACTTGATCAACTCGCTGCTTCGCTCAGTGATGGCACGGAGTTTCTGAATACGCTAAACGGGCCATTTCGTCGGTCTTTTCGTCTCCATCCGCGTCGCGGAACGCCTGCGGGCTGGGGCGTATTGGAGCCGATTCCGTGGACCTCGTCAGGACGTTTTACTACGTCCGATTGTGATCCCGGTGACTTCCTTGATTACCACACCGGGACGATTTATCCGCAAGACGCCGCCAGTCAGGTTCCGGTGTTGTTGCTCGCGCCCCAGCCCGGCGAAGTGATTATTGATACCTGCGCGGCGCCAGGTTCGAAGTCCACGCAAATTGGAATCGCGCTGGGTGATGATGGCTTGCTGGTGTGCTGCGATTCCGCCGTGCCGCGTCGGCGTATTTTGGCGGAGAACCTCGCGCGTCAGGGAATCGCTTGCGGGATCGTCACCCCGATGGCCGTTCACATCCTGGCTGAACGTCATCCACATGTTGCTGATGGCGTACTGGTCGACGCTCCATGCAGTGGTCATGAATCGCGTTCCGCAAAACAAGTCGCACGCATGGCCGAACGTCAATTGGCGTTACTCAATGAGGCCGCGCGCTTGGTGCGTGGTGGTGGGCGATTAATCTACAGTACCTGCACACCATACGTCAGCGAAAACGAAGAAGTTATTCAGCAATTTTTGCAGGCTCATCCGACGTGGCGGGTTGAAACCATGCTGTTGCCCGGTTGTGACGCCGACCTCGCCGGGCTTGGCGCCGTGCGCTTGTGGCCGCAACGTCAAGGCGCTGAACCATTCTTTGCCTGTCGCCTGCGTGCTCCCGACGATGCGCCGACGTTTGATACTTTGCGCGGACGTGAGCCACATACGGATCCACTCCTGGCGCGCTGGCTGCCGCAATCGCCACTGTGTTGTTGGAGCAATGGCCGCACGCGATTCATGGCGAGCACGCAGGCCGCATCGTGCGCATTACCCTCAGAAGCGCGTGGTTTGGTGCTGGCTCATGGCGACGACGGCACGTTGGAGCCGTGGGCGGCGCAGGCGCTGATCGAACGCGGCGCACCCGCGCAAAAAGTCGAGCACGACGTGGCTTTGCGTCTGTGGGCAGGCGACAGCATGGATCTTCCTGGCGATTCGGATTGCCTGGTGGCGACCACTGAGGGCGCACCGCTTGGCGTGCTTGCGGGTTCTGGCGAAACACGCCGCCTCCGTTTGCCGAGTCGACTTTATCGTTCCGGTTTGCGCTAAAATCTGACTTAGAGACTGTCTGGAAAGGCAATTTTAACAGGAGGGCGCAGAGGCGCAGAGCAATCATAGGATCGTAGGTGAGGGGAAAAATCCACGATTCTCAATTAAATCTGAGCATTTTCCATCTCTGCGCCTCTGCGCTCTCATGTTCAATTTTGTATTTTCAGACAGCGACTTAGCCAATAGCGATCATGCGCTCAATCGGTAAACGCGCACGTTCGATTAATGCCGGATCAAGCTTTAATTCCGGCGCACGATTGCGCATGCACCAATAGAGTTTTTCCAACGTGTTGCGACGCATGTGCGGGCAGGTGTTGCAGTGCGTGCATGAACCTTGTTGCGTGCCGCCGACCGCCGCTGGTGCCATCAAGAACGTCGCGTGTGGTGCGGCTTTTCGCATTTGGTGAATGATGCCCGGTTCGGTCACCACGATATAGGTTCCGCGTGGATCACCACTTTTTACTGCACCAAGCAGCTGACTCGTGCTGCCGACCACGTCGGCCAGCGCGCGGATCGGCAGCGGACATTCAGGATGTACCAGCGTCAGCGCTTCGGGATATTCTTGCTGTTGATCAATCAAGGCTTGCTGACTGAAATTTTCATGCACTTCGCACGAGCCCTGCCACAGCACCAATTCACGTCCAGTTTCGCGACTCACCCAATCACCAAGAAATTGATCGGGCGCGAAAATAATCGGCTGGTCTTTGCCGATGGCATTGACCACCGCGCAGGCATTCGACGAGGTCACGCAGTAATCGCTCAGCGCCTTCACGGCAGCGGATGAATTGACATACGTCACCACCACATGCCCAGGGTGACGATCAATAAACGCTTTGAAGCGATCCGCCGGGCAGGAGTCCGATAACGAACATCCAGCCGCAAGATCTGGCAGCAGCACTTGCTTGTGCGGATTGAGAATCTTCGCCGTTTCAGCCATGAAGTGCACACCGCAGAAGACAATCACCTCGGCCTTAGTGGTGGCTGCCTGGCGCGCGAGCTGTAACGAATCGCCGATAAAATCAGCAATATCCTGAATCTCATCTGCTTGGTAGTAGTGCCCAAGAATCACCGCGTTCAGCGACCGTTTTAAGTCGGTGATAGCAGCAATGAATTCAGCAGGCGTCGTCGGCGTAGCGGTGGCGATCATAGTGGGGCGCAGCCTAGTCGTAATGCCACGGAGGGAATGGTCAGCTGCCGCAGGTCAAAACAGCGGGCCGACAGACCAGATGCCGAATCCAGAGGCGCCGTAAATTTTGGCGTCGTAGGCAATGTGTATTGGGCGTTTCTAGGTCTGCGCCCCGGTAGGGGCAGCCCGATAATAGCCAGGCACTTCAGTGCCTGGGAAAATCGCGTTTTTTGCACAGTCCCGAAGGGACGACTGAAACTTCCGGCGTTTCAGTCGTCCCTACGGGACTGTGGTTATCGCCAACGTTATTCCCGGCACTGAAGTGCCGGGCTATTTTCGTGGCGTCCCGCCGGGACGCGAGAACACGCGAGAACACGCGAGAACACGCGATTACGCGGTTGATCCGTTTCTCTGGGAACGTTTCTGCCACGAATGATGAGGAGCATGTTTTTTATTCGGCTGAGCCAAATCAGGCTAAATCATCAGCGCCGATGCTGCTCTTGCGCACGATTCCAGGCGACGCAATCAGCGTATTTCACCTGCGTTCCACCGAAAAGATCCAAGGCGCTGCCGTAGGTGAGGTCGACGCGGCCACGGCTGAGACGATCGACCAGTAATAAATCTTCGATCGATTTTCCTCCGCCAGCGTACACGCACGGAATGGGCGACCATTTGCCGAGCGCGGTGACTAATTCTTGATCGATGCCGTGGCAGAGGCCTTCGACATCGGCGGCGTGAATTAAAAATTCGCTGCATGACTGCGATAAAGCGTGCAGCGTCGCTGCACTCAGCTCGAAAGTGGTGATGGTTTGCCAGCGGTTGATGGCGACGAACCAGCGATGGTCGCGTCGACGACAACTCAGATCGACCACTAGACGATCGCGACCGATGCGGTTGCTGAGCGCCTGTAAGCGCTCAGGCGCGTAGACGCCATTGGGAAACAACCAACTGGTAACGATCACTTTGCTGGCGCCAGCTTCAATCCAGCCCTGCGCTGAATCGATATCAATACCGCCGCCAATATGGAGGTGATCCGGCCACGCCGCGAGCGCGCGTTTGGCCGCATCATCGTTACCCGGACCAAGCTTAATGACGTGGCCACCTTCCAGGCGATCGCCGCGATAGGTGTTGGCGAAAAATTCCGACGGCTGGCTGGCAACAAAATTTGTTTTTAAACCAGCACCTGAATCGTTCAGGCTGCCACCGACGATTTGTTTGACCTGGCCGTCGTGGAGGTCGATGCACGGTTTAAAAAAGGTCATAAGATGTCCGATGTCCGATGTCCGATGTCTTGTGGGATGCGATTTTGTTTGGACCACGGAAGCACGTACAGAGAAAGCGCGAACACCGTCCGTATAATACGACATCGGACATCGGACATCGGACATGGGACATATTATTCACCTAGGTACGCCTCCTGTACTTTTGGATCAGCGAGCAGACGGTCGGCAGCGTCTTCCATGACGATGCGGCCGGTTTCGATGACGTAGCCACGGTGGGCGAGCTTCAAGGCAAGGCGGGCGTTCTGTTCGACTAACAGCACGGCGAGTCCTTCGCGATTCAGCGTGCGAATAGTGTCGAATATTTTCAGCACCAAGAGGGGGGCGACGCCCATAGATGGCTCATCCATCAGTAAAACCTGTGGTTTTGACATCAGTGCGCGACCGATGGCCAGCATCTGTTGTTCGCCGCCAGACAAGGTGCCGCCGGCTTGATGGCGACGTTCCGCCAGAATTGGGAAGAGGCTGAATGCGTGATCGATGCCGTCAGCGATCTCGCGTGGATCTTCCCGTGTGAAAGCTCCAAGGCGGAGATTTTCCACCACCGTCAGGCGAGGAAATATTTTTCGGCCCTCGGGGACTTGGGCTAATCCACGACGGACGATCAGGTGTGCTGGTTGTCCGTGAATCGCTTCACCTTTGAAACGAATGGCCCCAGCCGAGGCACGAACAATACCAGAGCAGCACAATAACGTGGTGGTCTTCCCCGCGCCATTGCAACCGATCAGCGTGACGATTTCTCCGCTACGGACGGTCAGGCTGATCTGGTGCAGCGCATGAATTGGCCCATAGCCAGCATCCACTTTATCGAGCTCAAGTAATATGTCTTTTCCGATGTCCGATGTCCGATGTCCGATGTCCGATGTCATTATGTCCGATGTCCGATGTCCGATGTCCGATGTCATTTGGCACCTGCGCCTTTGACGCGGGGCAACACGGGCCTTTGAGCAGTGTCATTAATCGACGAAAAACGCACGCCAGTACGGACATCGGACATCGGACATCGGACATCGGACATCCAACTCATTCTTCTTCCTTGCCCAAATATGCTTCGATCACTTGCGGATTCGCGCGAATTTCTGCGGGCGTTCCTTCGGCGATTTTATTGCCGTAGTGCAAGACCGCGATGCGATCGCTGATGCCCATCACCACGCGCATGTGATGTTCGATCAGGACCACGGTGATGCCACGGTCGCGAATGCGTTTGATCAAGGTCATCAATTGCGTTGCTTCCGTTGGATTCATGCCGGCGGCGGGTTCGTCGAGCAGTAATATTTTCGGCCGGGTTGCGAGGGCGCGGGCGATTTCTAAACGACGTTGATGACCGTAGGGCAAACTGCCTGCTGGTTGCTGTGCGGCGATCGCTAGTCCGACAAAGGCAAGTTCATCGAGCGCGACGTTGCGGGCGGCGTGTTCTTCGCGTCGATGGCGTGGCAGGCGCAGTGCGGCATCCCAACCACGGGCGGTCAGATGTCGGTCCATGCCGACCAGAACATTATCGAGCACGCTTAAGTCACGGAATAAACGGATGTTTTGAAAGGTTCGCGCGACGCCAGCACGGGCGACCATATCGGGCGTTCGCCGACCCATGCGCCAAGCGTTCCAGCTTGCTGCGGCGCCGACGACGGCGCCGATCAGCGCTGGAATCAGCGTCCAACCTGGGCTTGCCGTGGTGGCGGTGACGGCCGCATTCCAGGCCTCGGCCCACGGGAACGGATTACGTGCAGCGAAATGATTGATCGTCGCGTCCCACCAAGAATTCGCATTGACGGCGAGCGTCACGCCCGCGCCAGCCAGCACGCTTGCTCGTACCCAGCGCAGACAATCGCCGATCGTCGGTGCTTGCTGAACTGGTCGTCCGTCGACGAGTACTTGACCGCTGGTCGGCGGATACATGCCCGTAATGGCATTGAACATTGACGTCTTGCCTGCGCCATTCGGTCCGATGATCGCAAAGATTTGGCCAGCGTCGATGCGGACACTGACATCATTCACTGCGGTGAGACCGCCGAAACGCAGCGTCAGGTGATCGAGTTCGAGCAGCGCCATTAGCGTGCTCCTGCGGCTGACGTTTTGTCATCAGCGTGATGCAACTCGGCCTGAACGTCTTTCGCTGGCAACAATCCTTCTGGTCGTAAGCGCATCATGAAAATGAGCGCGATGCCGTAGATCATAAACTTCCAGTTTCCCGGCGCGGCCAAGACATTGTCGCCGACCAGTCCGTTGCGGGCCATCAGGTCGGTCAATTTGGTCAGGACGATGCTGTTGAATCCGACCATGATGCATGCCCCCAGCAGCACCCCGGTGACGTTGCCCATGCCGCCGACAATGACGATGCACAGAATGATTACCGATTGCTGAAAATCGTAAAAACCAGGCTCAATACTGGTGCCGTTGAGGCTGGCAAATAATGCTCCGCCGCTACTGCACAACGCGGAGCCGATGGCGAAAGCAATGAGTTTGACTCGTGGAGTGCTGATGCCCATGGCGCGCGCCGCGAGTTCGTCTTCACGCACCGCAACCCATGAACGACCTAAACGCGAATGGCGGAGATTGTGGCACAGCCACACCGCAGCGATCACCAGCGCGAGGTACAAGTAGTACAGGGGAACATAGTTGTCGGCCGCAAACGCAACGCCTGGTAAACCCGGTGCGGCCACCGGATTAATGCCCTGCGTTCCCTTGGTGACGGCGTCGAGATTTTTTAAGACATCCTGAATAATTTCACCAAAACCAAGCGTCACGATCGCTACATAATCGCCACGCAAACGCATGGTCGGTAGCGCCAGCAGAATTCCTGCCGCTCCGCCAAACACCGCTGCCGCCAATAGGCCAGGAAAGAAACCAATCTGAAACGGATAAATCGGGCAGGTCAAAATAGCGAAGGTGTACGCACCTATCGCCATGAACGCGGCAGAGCCCAAATTGAGTAAGCCGGTGAAACCAGCGATGATATTGAGTCCAAGCCCAATGATGGCAAAGACCATAATCGCAGGGACCAGCGAGGCGAACTGGAGCTTCGCGGGCAAGAAATAATCCAGCGCTGGCAGCAGCATTGCAGCGGCGAGAAAAAAATAAGCAGGCCTGAAAATGGTGGAGGTCTTCATGGCATCAGACTTTCTCTCGCACCCGGGCACCAAGAATGCCGGTGGGGCGGAAGACCAGCACCAAGATCAACACCGTGAAGACCACGGTATTACTCCACTGTCCGCCATTGGGCACCCAGCCTTCCATGATGGCACGGACTAAGCCGATACACAAAGCGCCAAGCACGGCACCCGGTAAATTGCCGATGCCACCAAGGACGGCAGCGGTGAATGCGTCGAGACCATTACGATACCCCATCTGGAAACTAATCGAGCCGGTATAGAGCGCGGCGACCACGCTGGCGACACCAGCCAGCGCGCCGCCAATCAAAAAGGTGAGGCCAACCACGCGATTGACGTCGATGCCCATCAATTGTGCTGCAGTCGGATTTTGCGCCACCGCACGCATGGCGGTGCCAAGACGTGTACGATTGACGAACCACGTGAGAGCAATCATCAGGGGAATCGTGATCGCCATGACCATGACGTCTTTGATGGTCAACTGGATCGCGGCGCCTTCGCCAAGTAAATTGTGATAGCCGAGTAATTCTGGAAATGATTTGACCGAGGCGGCTTGTTTCCCGTTGCCGAATACCTCCATCGGCAGGCCGCCCCAAAACATTCCGAGATTGACGAAAATAAAAGAGACCCCGATAGCGGACACCAACGCGGTGAGTTTGGGTGCTGAGCGTAGTGGGCGATAGACCTGGCGATCAACCAACCAATTCAAGCCCGCACAAAACGGCGGAACTAACAGCAACATCAAGAAGACGGCAAGCCAAGGCGAAGCGGTTTCGCCACCACACAGCCCGACAATCGTCAGCGCTAAAAAGCACCCAAGCATCATCACATCGCCGTGCGCAAAATTGATCAACTCGACAATGCCATACACCATGGTGTAGCCGAGCGCGATCAGCGCGATGATGAGGCCATTTGAAAGGCCAGTGATGAGTAACTGACAAATGATTTCGGTCGAAGTCATTCTTATGTCCGATGTCCGATGTCCGATGTCCGATGTCGATTCGATGTCCGCTGTCCGATGTCCGCTGTCCGATGTCGATTCGCTGTCCGCTGTCCGCTGTCCGCTGTCCGATGTCGACTTGGGATCATGGTTGGTTGCCGATGAGGAGGAAAAAGCCGGTGAAGAAGCGGCTTTGTCGGATGTCTGCGAGGGACAACACTTGTCTGCCGATCATGGGGTCGCCGAAGACGTAGCGATCGCCTTCGCGGTCGAGTATGGCAATGAAATGTCCTGTTCCGGTTTCATTGCCAATGCGAGTACCGGCGATGGCGGGATAGGGCAAGATCGAAGGATTTGGATCGGTTGCGAGGAATGAGACGGTCAGCCCACGTGCACGCAGTGCCCGCGCGAGGTACCAGATTTCCGTTCCGCTGGCGGAGGTATGTGCGGCGATGGCTAATTCTGCTTCGTTCGTTTCTTGGCCAAGCGAGCGCAGCACAGTTGCCGCTGCACTGGGGCCGCAGGTCGAAGAGGTTGACTGCAAGCTGACATTTTCCGACCAATGAGCTTTCATATAAGTGTGATCGAGCGGATTCAGTATTTCTTTGGCGTAG
Organism: Planctomycetota bacterium; assembly: GCA_043775355.1. Lineage (GTDB taxonomy): Bacteria > Planctomycetota > UBA11346 > UBA11346 > UBA11346 > BOG-1363. The sequence continues at coordinate 7,433 of JAYVSL010000058.1, read as the reverse complement.
GGCAACAGCACCAGCATGGGCGCGATGGCTAGGCCAATGACGCTCAAACGAACGGCTCTGTTTTGATGGCGACCCAGCATCAGCGCGATGCCACCAAAGGGCAGACCAATAAGGCCCGGTAAGAGTTCGCTTCCTGGCAGTGCGCGAAGTCGATACAGCAAAAGCGGTTCCTCGACGAGGTGCAGATAATACCCAGCGTAAACGATCGCCGGAACCATCATCAGTGCGAGAAAGAGCGCAGCCGACCATGATGATATTTTTGATGGATGACGATGCGCCAACCATGCGCCGACTGCTGACAACAGCAGGAAAAGCAGCAGCGTCAGCACCAGGGCGATAGGCATGGAATATAGCTATGGTTCGATGGACATCGGACATCGGACATCGGACATCGGACGGTCCCGCCTACTGCCCCAACCGCTTCACAAACGAGAACGCTCCGCCGCGCACGGTGTTTCCGCTCATCAGCATCAGGGTGGTGTCGCCGTTGGCGTCGAATGACCAAGTGCCCAATGCGCCGTCAAAATTTTTGGTCGCACGCAGCGCGGCAAGGATGGCGCCACGGTCTTTCTTTCCGGCGCGGATCATCGCATCAATGGTGACTTTGGTGCTTTCGTAGGCGTAGATGGCGTAGCCTTCGGGATCGGCTTTATGGAGGGCGCGGTAGCCATCGACGAAGGACTTCCCCTTGCCGGTTTGCTGATCTGCGGGCAGCCCGCCGAAGGTAATGAGCACGCGATTTTCAAGGACGGCGTTACTGGCCGAGGTCATCAGCGAGGAATTGTAAAATGCGTCTGGACCCATCAGTTTCGCCGTCAGTCCACCAGCGAGCATATCTTTGGCGAGTTGTCCGGCGCCGGTTTCGGTGGTGCCGCCGAAGTAGACTAGATCGGGTTGTTGCTGGCGAATTTTATTAATCAGCGATTTGAAATTACCCGCTTTGCCGTCGATGCCTTCAAAGCCGACGATGGTCAGTTCACATTTTTCCGCGCTCTGCTTGAACATCTTGGCGATGCCTTGGCCGTAGAGTTCACGGTCATGTAAAACGAAGATTTTTTTGGCGCCAAGTTCTTTGGCCCAGGCTGCGCCGACCGCGCCTTGAATATCGTCGGCTGGGACGACGCGAAAATAACTAATGGCGCCCGCTGGGCGATAGACCTCTGGTTCGTTGGCTTCACCAACGCCGGGTTTGGTCAGGCCAGGCCAGGTGTTGGCTGGCGAAATCATCGCCAAGCCCGCTTGATTCAGCTTGGGCATCGCAATTTTTGCGGCGCCAGAATTGTAGGTACCAATATACGCCATCACGTCGGGATTGCGGATGGCTTTGTCGGCGTTGGCGGCTTCTACGGCGGGATCCCACGCGCCACGTTCGGGCGAGGCATCGTCCCAGTCTTCGTAGCTAATGGTGTATTCGGTACCGCCCAGGGTGACTTTTCCGCCGACCTCGGCGATGGCCATTTTGATGCCGTTGACCATTGAGGTGGTCTGCGCGTTGGCGCTGCCGGTGCGCGGCAAACTGCTGACGATGGTGAGCGACTCTGCCGCGTTCGCCAAGGATCCGAGTGCCAGAATGACGGCGAAAGTGGAACTGCGCAGCATGGTGAGGTCTCCCTTGGTGAAGTTCGGCAGGGTAGAACCGATGGCTATGGGGCAAGACGCAACTCCTGCTGCGGCAGAGAGCAAGAATCAGTCGGTGAGAGTTTGATGGAATGGCTACGGGCTATCACCAGTCACGAGATCGAGCTGCGACGTGGTGTGTGGCTCTTTTCACCGGCCTTGGGCTCATCACAGCGGAAACAAAATCGAACAGGAGGCGCGGAGACGCGGAGGTGAAATGAGGAAAAGACGGATCTCTCCAACAAGTATCCTCCTCCTCTGATCTCCGCGTCTGCGCGTCTCCTGTTCGATGAATTTCTCCGTGGCTGTCGATTGAGATTGAACCCACACAAAATGCCGCAGAGACGGTAAATCACTGCATTGTCTCCGTGTGAAGATACAACCTCGCCGCTTTCACTTTCACCAACCATTGGTTAGGTACCCATCATCATGGCAGTTACGCGGTGCGTTTGTTTTCAGAAAACATTCACTGAGATCCTCTCCGCCGCGCGCGAAGAGGGCTGGAGCACTGCCGCAGAAATCAGCATCCATACACGTTGCGGTTTGGGCTGCGGCGGTTGCCGGCCATATTTGCAAGCCGTCCTCGACACTGGCGCGACGTGTTTTTCGGTGCGGGTTGATGATCTGCCGCCCAAGCCATGCAAGCCTGAGCCGTGGGATATTCAGTAAAAGCGTCTCCAGCGAATCGCCGCAGAGCCATTTTTTATTGGTCATTCAAAAGTTTTTTTTTCGGTGGAGGCGTCGCAGTCGATAACACTGAGACCGTGTTATCCATCCACATTTCGCTGCGGTCGCTTTCAGATTCAAAAGAAACCCTGGCAAGTCCGAATTTTTTGCTCAGTCAAGCCCCTTGGTTTGGTGAAGGCGATAAAGAACGCCTTCACCACTTGTGTGAGTAACCTCTTCGAGCTACGAGCCCTATAGGCGGTAGTTTTATGTTGAGCCGGCACTAGCGATTGTATAAGTCGCCGTGCCTTCGCCCCTGATTGTCAAAAAGATGTATAGTTACGGTCACGATGACGTATCTATCGGCAGTAGTTGCCTCTTGAGGCCCCACTACCGCTGGTATACAGGTCCTCCCCTAAGTGACTGCCACTTTGCACTGCTTGCACTTGGTGTCGTTGCATTCTTTTTTCATCTGAACGCCTCTCTCCACTCCGTTTTCGGATCGCTCGCATGACCGCACAAACCGCCCCCGCCCCCGCCACTCAACAACCCCTGTCCGACCTCGACCCGGCGTTGTTCACTCACCATCGCACGCGTAGCCGTGATGGAGATTTGCGCCCGTTCAATCCGGAGCGCATCGCTCGTGCGGTGGCCAAGGCCTTGTTGGCTGCCGAAGGCGGCGACGTGCTGTCGGCTCGCAGCCGCGATTTGACCGCGCTGTTGGCGCGGCAGATTTGCGAGCAGCTGACCGCTCGTCGCCCTGAAGGCGGCACGTTTGACGTCGAAGAAATTCAGGACCAGGCTGAGTTGTCGCTGATGCGCGCCAGCCAGCATGAAGCGGCTCGTCGCTTCGTGCTGTACCGCGAATCGCGTCGTCAAGCGCGCTCGACGCAAACGGTGGTGAAAAAGCCTGCGCTCGAAGTTCCCGCGATCAGCGTCACGTTTCCTGATGGCGTCAAGCGGCCGCTCGATTTCGCCCGTCTGCGCTGCGTGATCGCTGAAGCCTGCACCGGCCTGACCGGCGTGAGCGCAGAGCTGTTAGAAAAAGATACGTTCTCCAGTTTGTACGACGGCGTTCCGTATGCCGAATTGGTTCAGGCACCGGTGATGGCCGCGCGCATGCGTTTGGAAGAAGAGCCGAACTATACCTTCGCCGCTGCGCGTTTGCTGCTCGACACCGTGCGTGAACAAGCGCTCGGTCGTCCGACGACGCAGACCGAGCTGGCTGAAGGCTGGCAGGATTATTTCAAGGCGTACATCCAGCGCGGCATCGAAGCCGGTTTGCTGGATCGCGAAATGGGCAACTACGACCTCGCTCGCGTTGCCAAAGCCTGCAATTTAGAGCGCGATAATCAGTTCGAATTCCTTGGTCTGCAGATTCTTGCTGACCGCTATTTCCTGCACATTCAGGGCCGTCGCATTGAATTGCCGCAAGCGTTCTGGATGCGCGTCGCCATGGGTTTGGCGGTGCGCGAAACCGATCGCGAAGCGGTGGCGATCAGTTTCTATGAACAACTGTCGACCTTCCGCTTTGTGTCGTCGACGCCGACGTTGTTCAACAGCGGTTGCACCAGCCCGCAGTTGTCGTCGTGCTTCCTCAGTACCATTCAAGACGATCTCGGCGATATCTTCAAAGCCTTGCGTGATGACGCGCTGCTGTCGAAATTTTCGGGCGGCTTGGGCAATGACTGGACGCCGGTACGCGCTCTCGGTGCGCACATCAAGGGCACCAACGGCAAATCACAGGGTGTGATTCCGTTCATGAAAGTGGCCAACGACGTCGCCGTCGCGGTCAACCAGGGCGGCAAGCGCAAAGGCGCGATCTGCGCCTATCTCGAAACCTGGCATTTAGACGTCGAAGAGTTCCTCGATCTGCGCAAAAATACCGGTGATGATCGTCGTCGCACGCACGACATGAACACGGCTAATTGGATTCCTGACTTGTTCATGGAACGCGTTGAAGCCGATGCGGAATGGACGTTGTTTAGTCCGCACGATGTGCCCGATCTGCATGAAAAATTCGGCAACGAATTCCGTAAAGCCTACGAAGCCGCCGAAGCGGCCGTGGCATCGGGCAAGATTAAACTGGCGAAGAAAGTCAAAGCGCTGTCCTTGTGGCGCAAAATGCTCGGCATGTTGTTTGAAACCGGCCACCCGTGGGTGACGTTTAAAGATCCCTGCAATCTGCGCAGTCCACAACAGCACGCTGGCGTGGTGCATAGCAGTAATTTGTGCACCGAAATTACCCTCAATACCAGCCGCGATGAAATCGCCGTGTGTAATTTGGGTTCGGTCAACTTGGTTGCCCACGTCACCGCTGCGGGCATCGATCATCAGAAGTTGGAAGAGACCATCAACGTTGCGATGCGTATGCTCGACAACGTGATCGAGATCAATCTCTATACTTGTCCCGAAGCGCGTAAATCCAACCTGCGTCATCGTCCCGTCGGCCTTGGCATCATGGGTCACCACGATGCGTTGTGCATTCGCGGCTTGGCCTTTGCCAGCGATGAAGCGGTGGCGTTTGCCGATGAATCGATGGAAGCGGTTAGCTACTATTCGATTCTTGCCAGCTCACGCTTGGCCAAGGAGCGCGGTGCCTACGGCAGTTATCAGGGCAGTCTGTGGTCGAAGGGCATTCTGCCGATCGACTCGATCAAGATCTTGGCCGACAATCGCAAGCCCGGTCAGTTGAACCAAGACACCAGTGCCAAGATGGACTGGGCGCCCGTGCGTGCACACATCGCTGCGCATGGCATGCGCAACAGCAACACCCTGGCGATCGCTCCCACCGCGACCATCAGCAACATCATCGGCGTCAGCCAGTGTATCGAACCGGTTTACCAAAACCTCTTCGTCAAATCGAACATGTCCGGCGACTTCACGGTCGTGAACATGTACTTGGTCGACGAATTGAAGAAGCGCGGCCTGTGGGATCGTCAGATGTGCGACGACCTGAAATATTATGATGGTTCGGTGCAGAAAATCCCCCGCGTGCCCGATCACTTGAAGGCGTTGTTCGCGACGGCCTTCGAAATCGAACCCAAGTGGTTGATCGAAGCCGCATCGCGTCGTCAGAAGTGGATCGACCAAGCGCAGTCATTGAACTTATTCATGAAGGAACCGTCAGGCAAGAAATTGCACGACATGTACTTCTTGGCCTGGAAGACCGGTTGCAAAACCACCTATTACTTGCGTTCGCAGGGCGCCACCCACGTCGAAAAGAGCACCGGCAAGAGCGGCCAGCTCAACGCGGTGTCATCCGGCGGCGTGGCGAAAGTCCCGGCACCGGCACCAACGATGCAGGGCAAGGCCTGCGATCGGAGTGATCCGACGTGCGAGGCCTGCCAGTAATTTAGCTACGAGCTACGAGCTGCGAGCTGCGAGTTCATCACTTGCCGCTCGTAGCTTCTGGCTCGCACCATGTGCCATCCGAATCCTGCCATCGTCTCTTCCCCCTTTCGCGACTCTTCGCTCTTCGCTCTTCGCTCTCTCACCTTTCGCGACTCGCAGCTCGTAGCTCGCAGCTCGTAGCTCGTAGCTTGTAACTCTTCGCTCTCTCACCTTTCGCGACTCGTAGCTCGTAGCTCGCCGCTCGTAGCTCTTCGCACAATCAAGGACCGCCATGACTCTCTCCTGGGATGACAATGAACCAACCACCGCTGCCGATTTATTGGCGCCTGCGCGGGCTTTGACGCCTAAGCCTGGGACCAAGGCTTTTAATTCGGCTCCAGAATTGCGCATGGCGGCTGCGGCTGCGGCGACCACCACGCTCAATCCGGCTTCGGCTTTGGCGACGGAAACCACCCGCACGTTTGCTTCGGATCGGGCGAAGGTTGATGAATCGCTGAACGCCACCATGGGCGCAGCGCGCATTCGCGTCGATGATAAAAAGATCATCAACTGTCACGCTGACCTGAATCAGCTGGTGCCGTTCAAATATGATTGGGCGTGGAAGAAATACCTCGACGCCTGCGCTAATCATTGGATGCCGCAAGAAGTGAACATGGCCGCCGACGTCGCGACGTGGAAAGGCTCCATGCTCAGCGAGGACGAGCGCCGCATCATCAAGCGCAACCTCGGCTTTTTCTCCACCGCTGACAGTTTGGTGGCGAACAACTTGGTGTTGGCGGTTTATCGTCACCTGACCAACCCCGAAGTCCGGCAGTATTTGCTGCGCCAGGCGTTTGAAGAAGCGCTGCACACCCACGCCTACCAGTACATCATTGAATCGCTGGGCATGGATGAGACCGAAATTTTCAACATGTACCGCGAAATTCCCGCCGTTCATGACAAGGCTGCGTTCGAATTGCAGTTCACCCGCGAACTGTGCGATCCTAATTTTAAAACCGGCACTCATGCCACTGATCAGCGTTTACTGCGTAATTTGATTGGTTTCTATGTGCTGATGGAAGGTATCTTTTTCTACGTCGGCTTTGTCCAAATGCTCAGCTTTGGGCGGCGCAATCTGATGAGCGGCGCCAGCGAGCAGTTCCAATACATCCTGCGCGATGAATCGATGCATCTGAACTTTGGCATCGATGTGATCAACACCATCAAGGCGGAAAATCCGGGACTGTGGACGGAGACGTTTCAGAATGAGATTATTGATCTGATGAAGCAGGCGGTGGATTTGGAATACCGCTACGCGGTCGACACCATGCCCAAGGGTGTGCTTGGGCTGAATGCTGGGATGTTTAAGGATTATATTCAGTTTGTCGCCAACCGACGTTGCCAGCAGATTGGGTTGCCGGAGCAATGGCCTGGGGCGGTGAATCCGTTTCCTTGGATGTCGGAGGTGTTGGATCTTAAGAAGGAGAAGAATTTCTTTGAGACGAGAGTTACGGAATATCAGAGTGGGGGGGCGTTGCAGTGGTGAGGGGGACAAGTCCATGCGGGGCAGCGTGTCCTTTATTTGTCCTAATAAAGGTAAGCAATACGGATGTATTCTTTGGGGTTTTGATGTAGATAAGAATGGAAAAATTACGGTCTCAGAACCCGTGGCTAAATAAGGAAATCTATGAAAAGATATTTTCTTTTGTATATGTTTTTTCACTGCTGTCCGCCTAGAAGTCTAGAAATGACAACTGTTTACCGATTTGCGGATCTGCTGGAGTCACAATTTCACGCGAAAACAGTGAATTAACCGG
>JAYVSL010000057.1:0-8202 GCA_043775355.1 Planctomycetota bacterium | reverse complement strand
GCGAGATTACCTGGAGCGGCGACTTGGCCTTGTCGCACGAAGAGTTATCCGAAGCAGCGCACTTTGGTTCATGGCTAACGACGGCGGACATCGACGAAGCACCGAGGCGCATAATGCGAGGGCTGCGTCAAGCCGGACATCTTTTGGCGACCGTTGCGCCGGTGAGCATCCAGTGGAATGACGTTCGTGATGTGGCGCAGATTCACCTCACCGTTAGCGCCGGTCCACGTTTCAAAGTCGCGGAAGAAAAAATAGAAATGATCGGCGAGCAAAGTCTGCGACCGCAATTGATCGCCTTGCTCGATGCTCCAGGGACGGTTGCGCATCCGCGCTTGGCGAGCGAGGTCGCCGCACGCATCCGCGGCTTTCTTTTCAACCAGGGATACCGTCAGACGACGGTCGAAAGCACCACCGACGTGGATGAAGCTCACGCGACCGTGGTGGTGACCGTCGTCATCAATACCGGTGCCCGACAAACAGTAAGCGGCATCAGTGTCGTTGGTGGTCGGCGCACGAGCCGAGCGTTTATCGAGCGAGAAATGCGTGATCTTGCCCCAGGACAGCCGCTGTCACAAGCCGCCCTCGACCGTGCGGTGTCATCGCTAGCGTTGACGGGTCTTTATCGTCGCGTGCAGAGCGACGTTATTCCTGGACCACCAGCAGCGGATGGCAGCGTGCCGACCGAAGTACGTGTGTTGCTCAAAGAAAACCCTACGCAGCGCGTCGATTTATCAGTCGGTTATGGCAGCTATGAACAAGTGCGTGGTGGAGTGGAATATATCGACGAACATATATTCGGTCGCGGATTACGTTTTAACACCGGGGTAAACGCGAGTTTTAAGGGCTGGGGCTACGACGCCGGAATTCAAGATCCGTATTTGCTTGGCCCTGGTCGGCGTGTTGGTTTAGACGTTGAATACAGCGAGCGTGAAGAGCCGTCGTTCTCACATCATGAAACCGGCGCCACGCTTAGCGTCACTCAAAAGGCTCAGCCACGATTTGATCCGGTGCCGTATCAAGTGCGTTCCACCTACGCTTTCAAAAGAGCCGAGGATTTTGACATCGGCGCGCCCTTGCCCGGTCAGGAACAAGCGGGCGAGTACACCACCAGCGCGATCGGATTAAATCTCACGAGAGATTCTCGCCGCCCCAAAATTATCGATCCCGATTCTGGTACCTACGCCCAGATTGGTTCGCAACTCAGCGCCAAACCGTTAGGAGCCGAAGTCGAGTTCATCGAACTTTCCGCCGCCTATTTTGCCGCCGTCAATCCCGCTCCGTGGTTGGTCGCGACGATCAACCTCGCAGCCATAACGCGTGATCCGTATAACGGTGAAAGCCTGCCGATTGGCGAACGCCTTTTTCTTGGTGGAGAAGACACCGTGCGTTCATTCACCAAAGATGATCTTGGCCCACGCGACGCCGACGGCACGCCGACCGGTGGATTGACGCGCGCAGTGGGAAATGTCGAACTGCGCTGGCGTTTATTTGCTGAACATCGCGCCTTTGAAATCGCCACCTTTTATGACCTTGGCTTAGTCAGCCAAGATCCCTGGAGTTTCAACGGTTCACCTGGACAAGCACTGGGACTCGGCCTGCGTTATCGCACCCCGGTCGGACCCATTCGCTTAGATGGCGCTTATAATCCAGGCAATCGTTTGGGTGCTGAACATCCCTATGCGATTCATTTGGCGGTGGGGTTTGCGTTTTGAAGGCGAAGCGGCGGATGAGCGAATAGACCAAGGCGTCAGCAACACCGCAATGGGATCAACAGACCGATGGGTTCCCTAGAAGCTGAACAGCAGCAGTATTTATGCTGTGAGACGTCACCCGCCTTCAGCATCGTCAGCACCGATCCCAGACCCCTCGTCCTGGGTTTCGTTACGCGCGGCTGCCGCAAGACGAAGCGGTCATCAGGCTGTGGTCGTGGAAGATCCAGACAGTCTTGGCGGCGGTCCCTTCGGTAGTGCGTTTGTTGGTGCCATGTCCTTGGGTATTGATGTCGCGGACGGTCGTTTGCGTCTGACCGGCGTTGGTGCTGCCGTTCGCCAGGATCTGGTGCTGATTTCGAGCGACGGCACCCAGGTTACCTGGCAGCAAACGTGCACTCGTCGTGGCGACGCCGTGGAAGTCGAGTTAGTTCGCTTGGATCCTGACAGTGAACGAGGCATGGGGCGTGGGGTGCTCCATTTCCGTAATTTTTTGCTGTGGTGCGAAGAAGCGGGGATCGCTCGGGTTACTTTGGATGCTGGTAAATCCATCGGTGGGTACTTTTGGGCCAGATGTGGCTTCTTACCTGACGATGCTTCATGGCGGCGATTGTGCCGAGTATGGCGGCAGCGGGCTGAGCGATCAGGCATCGACGATTTGCGGGTCTTGTTAGACAAAGCTGAGGCAGCAGGGCCGGTTGGCCTCGTCTATCTTACCAATAGCCTCTTTGGGAAATCACTCCTTCTCCACGCTCAATGGCATGGTTTACTCGACCTTACTAACCCCGAACAGCGTGATCGTGCGAGGCACTATGGCCATCCGTCCAGTCGTTGATCCTGATCCACTTGGCATCATTGCCGACACAGAAGGTATTCAGATGCCCCTGTCGGACTGGAAGGGCATCGCAGGTTTGGGCATGACTTATAATCAGGTTGTTCGTCTCTATGGACATCCGCCTAAAGCGGCGCAGCGATTATTTCGTGTCATCGCAAAATCACTGCCCGTAGTAAAACGGGTTCGTGATCGACCAACTCCCAAAATAACTCGTCGGTCGGTGACTCGGACCTAAAGCGAAAAAAAAGACCTTCACGGCGTGAGCAACACCACTCGATGAAGGCCATGACTAAGTAATGGCGCGAGTTCTTGATGACCACGGACCCAGCCGATCCATTGGCCGTCGATGACCAAGCCGCTCCAACGTTGGCAATCGACGATGGCGGTGGCGGTGCCATCGCTGAACCACCACGACCAGCGACCGGCTTCGGGCAAGGTTTGCCAATCCCATTCGCGCCAGCGTTGCAGCAGTTGAGCGGCACGTTGTTGCAGCGTGGGCGAAATACCGGCAGGCGTTTTTTGCTGTGGATGAAGTCCGGCTAAACACGCAAGAATTTGCGGTTCGCTATCGCGGTTCACCACGGCGGCGTCGCCAGACAAGGCGCGCTCGGCGAAGGTCAGGCGATCAGACCAAATGCGCGCCCAGTCGCGATGCAGTTCGGTGCGCAAGATCAGTGCGAGTTCGCCGCGCGTTGCGGGATCTAACAGATCGATGGGGCGACTCCAACGTGACCATGGTAAACCATCGGCAGTCAGTTGCTCAAATAGTGTCGCGGGAATCGGTAAGCTGGCGTCGGTCAATATTTGTGCGTTTTCACGGCGTTTATCGACGTCTAAGGAAATATCCGGGGTCCAGTGAGCGCTCCCAATCAGGCGATCGTTCGCCAAGGCCAAGGCTGGTGGTAAACGTAAAATCGTTTCGCCGTTGTTTCGGCGCCGCACGGCGATCCAGGTATCGAGTGGACCGAATTCTGCCAACCACGCTTCAGCAGATTGGCTGAGCACGGGACCTGCTTGCAGTAAGCGCTCCGCGAGCGGTTGAGCGCCAAGCACGTCGGCAGCCAGCGGAAAAAACCACGGAGGTTGCGCGCGGTCAATCGCTAAAACCGCATGGATGATGGCCGTCGTTTGTGCAGGCGGCAGTGCGGTTTGATGATGCGCAGCGACCAAACTCAACGCGGTCAGTTGCACGTCTGGCCATGCCGGCGCCCAGACTAAAGCGCGACGAATGGCCGCCGTCATGGTCGCGTGATCACCGCGCAAGGCGGCGAGCAATGCGCGTTGCGACCACGCAGAAGCAGATCCAGGAGCAAGCTGCGCTGCTGCGATCAGTGCCGTGCGTGCGGCGTCCGGTTCTTCAGCAGCGCGCGCTAACCACGCTTGCGTGATGGCGAGTCGTACGCTGGCCGGATTGGCGGCGCGCGCGTGGTCCACGATGTCCGCGCCGGTCAGCGGGAGATTCGCCGTTCGTCGCGCGACGATGAAGCGTTCGACATCACGCGCGAGCAGTTCACTGTGAGTCCATTGCCATGCTGGCCATGCGCCAATGGCAAGAACCGCAGCCGCACTTAGGCAACAGATGCGTAAACGACCTGTTTTTATCGCTGTTTTCTTCGCCGAGGTTGAAGGTGCGCGTCCACTGAGTGCCAGCACGCACAGCAGCAACACGCCTTCGACAGCGATCGCTGGACTGTGCCAGATGAAGTCAGCACAGGCATGTAGTCCAAGCATACATAATCCTGCGGCAGCGCCGAGCACCAACGGACGACGCGACGTATCGACCCAAGCAGCTGGCTGTGGACGCAAGCGCAGGCCAGCGATAAATAATGCTATGAATCCGATGAAAACTCCGACCCAGCCATATTCCAACCACCATTCGAGTGGATCGCTGTGGAGATGATTCACCAACGCATCAGCGAAATGAACATCACCGCTTCGTCGATAAGCGTCGGTGGTGGTGCCGCCACCGCTGCCGAGCGCGCCCGCATCGGTGATGACTGGCCACGCCGCTTGCCAAATGGTCACGCGACCGCTGAGCGTCACGCCATCGGAGCCGCGCAGTTGGTCGAATTTCGTCGCTACTTCGCCAAGTCCGATCACCCACAACCACGCGCTGATCGTCAGCGTTCCGCCGATGGCCCACCACCAACGCCGACGTCGTGGCAGCAAAGTAAAGGCGAGCGGCAACATCACGAAAGACGCCACCAAAATGCCACCACGCGAAGCGGACAACAAAACGCCGAGCGCGAGTGCGGCGACCGCGCCCCAGCGAAAAATTCCGCCATGGCGATGTGCGAGAAGCGCGGCTAATGGCAACAGCGCGGCCCAAAAGGCCGCCGCATGATTCGGATAAATAAAAGGACCGCGAGCTTTGGTAAGGGTGTCGGTACTCGGCCACGGCGCGCCGGTCAGCGCCAAGCACAAACCAAGCACGGCAGAGGTCACTGCGACGTACAAGATGACCTCGACCAATCCACGCACCCGATCACCGCGTGCTAAGACCGTTACGCACAGAGCCATGCCCATCAGCGTCATCAACCACACGAAAACTTCGGTCGTTGCCGCAGGATTGATGCTCCATGTGGTTGCGGTGGCGCCCAATAAAAGCAGATCCTCGCTCACCCACGGATGATGCCAGCCCAACGGAAGAATTTGAATCGCGGTGATGGCGATGAGTGGAAAAAATAAAAGCCCAATCCAGCTCAACGGCGGTGCGTGCATCTGTGGACGCAGGCCAAGCGCGATGACGACCAGCGTTGTTGCTACCGCTACGGCTAATAATGGGCGGACAAAATCACCCGCGCCACCGTATGCGGCGAGCGCCAAAACAAGCGCCAATCCCAACCACATGCGCGCAGCAAAATTCACCCGCGTTCGGCCTCTGGGCGGGGGCCGTAGCCGTACTGGTAGCCGTATTTGTAATGATAACCGTAACCGGCGGAATCGAGTTGTTCGGCGTTAAAGATGATTCCCAAAACTCTAGCGCGCAGCGGTGAGAGTCGATCGAGCACTAAGCGCAGCGTTCCTTTGTTGGTGACGCGATCACGTACCACGAGCAAGACGCCGTCGGCCAATTCGCCGACGCTCAGCGTATCGCTGACTAATCCCAGCGGCGGGCTATCGATCAATACGTAATCATAGCTGGTGCGCCAACGGGTCACGGCGGTCGCTAACGCAGGACTATGCAATAATTCCGAAGGATTCGGCGGGCGTACGCCGACAGGTAAAAAGTCTAACAACGGATGTTCAGTGGCAGCAGGTTCAATGCCCTCTTCGCCCGCCAGTAAATAACTAAGCCCGCGTTCGCGATCATCACCAAGTTGTTTATGCAGGGTCGGCTTGCGCAGATCGGCATCGACCAACAGCACTTTCGCGCCAGCCGAACTCAGCGCGATGGCGAGTCGCGTACAGACCGTGCTTTTTCCTTCGCCCGGTCCGCTGGAAGTAATCACCAAAACGCGCGATCCCGTATGTCCTCCACGCGTCAGTCGCAAAGCCGCCCGCAGTCCGCGATACGCTTCGGCTAGGGCTGCGGGGTGGCTGGCATCACCACCTTTGCCAAGCGTGGTCAGCCCTTGCACGAAGGGCAACTGACCCAGCAGCGGAAGGCCGGTGAAATCCTGCGTCGCTACCGCGCCGCGCACACGGCGATCAAGCGCTTCAGCACCCAGTGCGGCAAGAATGGCGGCGACTACGCCAGCCGCCAAAGCTCCGGCAGCGAACAGGGGTTTACGGATATTCACTGGCACTTTGTTGGCTTTTGGCGGATCCATGATCACCACCTGTTTGGCATCCAGGCGGCTCGACACTTCTTCTTCGCCCATGCGCGTCAGCAAGCGATTAAACATTTCTTCACGCGATTTGGTTTCGGATTCAAGCGCTTGTAAACTCGCCAAATTGGTGCGGTACTCGTTCATTTCTTGCTCGGCGATGTGGGTGCGCTTGATCAACTCAGTTTGCTGTATTTGTTGTTTTTGATGATTGCCAACCACGCCTGCTCTGGCGAGTGCAACGGTATCAAGCAGGCGTTGACGTTTGGCAGCGATCAACTCGCGCGCCTCTAACATGCGTGGATGAAGATCCCCATATTTTTGACTGAGTGCCTTGGCGGTATCTTCCGCTGAATAGAGTTGCTGTTGTTGCTCAACGACCACCGGGTGACGACCGACGGATTCAATACGCAAGAGATCTTTTAAGCGATCTGCGGGTTCCGTCGCTTTGTCAGCTTCGTCAAATTGCTGAAGCAGCGCCTGCGTTTCTGCCAGTTGTTGATCCAGCGTCGCACGTTCGCGATTGAGCAAATCAATTCGCTGAGATGCTGGACTGTTTTCCGCCGTGGCGCTGATGATGGCTTTGCCAATACGGAAATCCTGCTCTCGCCGCCGTGCTTCTTCTAAGCCTTTGCGTGAGGTATCGACGGAACCAGACAGAAAGGAAAGCGCCCCGCTGGCACGGTTTGATTTTTGTGCCGCTTGATTGGCGGCATAGGCATCAAGAAGAGCGGTCAAAGCGTCTCGGGCGCGATCAGAATCTTCGTCACGCAGCGCCACGCTGATAATCCAGCTATCGCGCTTGGTGGTGACTTGGATTCGATTTTTTAAAACAGTAACCGGATCAAGCGCAGTCGCGTAGGCGGCAGTCTGCAACAAAGCACTCGTTTTGAGCGTCTGTTCCAATACGGGATTGGAGGTCAACATATCACGATGCGTATTGAGGAAACCGAACTCCACCGAATTACTGGTCGGATCGTATTGAAAATCCACCGCCTTACGTCCGCGATCAACTGACAACGTGGCGGTAGCCTCATACAGAGGGGTAATGCGAAACGTCCCCAAAATCACCGTCGCCGTGACCACCACAAAGACCCCAACGCACAGCCACCGCCGTCGCCAGCAGGTGTTCAGCAAGTCAGTAAGCGTCAGAGGGCGATTTTCGCCACCTTCGTGGAGGGGTTCACTCATGGGTGCCGCGCATTTAGTCACCCACCGTTGTAAAATCCAGGCACCATTGAAGACGGCAAGATTGAATGGCTACAGACGACAGGTTACGGACCACCGGTTTCGTATACGATGTCGCAGCACGATCCTGTGGTCCGTAGCCTGTGGTCTGTAGCCGTCTGTAGCCCTCACAAGAGTCCCCACCAAGAAGTATTGTCCATGTGAACCGTAGGTTTCTACCAACGGCTGGCTCTTCATGACAAACAGCCGGCAAGGTGCGCGTACGAAGGATGTCTTTCGCAGACATTCATCGCGGCTTTCATCGCGGCTTCGTGATGGGCCGTCGCAGAGCATTGCATTGCGGCAAATGTCCGCTCATGGCTGGCAAAGCGTCAAATGATGACGACTATCGCCGCCCGCTTACCTGCCCTGGGGAGCGTCTACCTGCCAATGACCACCATTCCCGTATCTGTGACGCGTCGCGGCTTCTCGCTGGTCGAGCTGCTGGAAATTAAGGGAAAGGATGGAAATAAGGGAAAGGACATACGCATATTGGTAAGGGAAAGGATGGTAAGGGAAAGGACGTTATCCAATATGCGTATGTCCTTTATGTCTTTCTCCTGACGAGGATCCTCAATCGAATCCAGCAGCGAGAACAAAGGCCCTAAATCCGAATCCTCCGGAAGCGAAGCCGAAGCAAACGGTAAACGAGGAAAAGATG
>JAYVSL010000056.1:0-5532 GCA_043775355.1 Planctomycetota bacterium | reverse complement strand
GCAACGTTGATTTCGACCTTCGCATCGAGCGAGCGATCTTCCTTCTTCTCTTCCTTCTTCGGCGGCGGATCGATCTGGGTGACCTTCATCGGGGGAAGCTCGACTGGCTTTTCAGCCGTAGCCCACACCGCGTAATAAAAGATCAGTGCAAATAAACTGTGCACAGCAACACTGATGAACCAACCTGGTGCACCAGAAGACTCTTTCTGCTCTTCTTCTGCACCCTCCTCTAACAATTCGTCTTCGTTCACGTTTTGATCGTTTAATTCTTCGGTGGCCATGGCATCTCCTAGTGTTGGACCAAACAAACGCTGGTCTGGTGAGGCGGTTCACTCGACTTGTTGCCGAGGGGCAACCTTCTGAAAACGTGTATCATACAAAATGAAAAGCGTTCAGACGGTTGGGCCGGATCATGAGATGCTCAAGGTGATGCGCTGCCAGAGAACCTCGTTGGTTCATCAAGAGTGTGAGATGGAGAAGCGAGATGGAGAAGCGAGATGGATTAGGCGCAAATCTGCACGCAGATCCTGCCATGAAACACCAACGCCCAGACAAATTGCCTGGGCGTTGGATAATCATAGATACATCAGCCGAACCGCTTTACGGATTAAGCCAAAGCGCAAGAATCGCGTCCTTAGACGCTCTTCATGCTCAAACCAATCTTGCGGGTTTCGAGGTCGACGTTGAGCACCTTGACCTTGACGTCTTGACCAACTTGCAGCGCCTGTTCAGGATTCTCGGCCTGCTTGTCGTCCATCTCAGAGATGTGCAACAGACCTTCGAGACCATTGAGGATCTCAACGAACACGCCAAAGTTAGTGATCTTGGTGACTTTACCGTCGACCACGACGCCCTTCTTCAGCTTGTTCGGAATTTCGGTAACCCAGGGATCTTCCTGCATCTGCTTCATGCCGAGGCTGATGCGTTGGCGTTCCTTGTCGACTTCAAGGATGACCGCTTCGATCACATCTCCCTTGTTCACTTCTGGACTTGGGTGGGTGAGTTTCTTGGTCCAGCTGATGTCATTGACATGCAGCAAGCCTTCGACGCCCGACTCGATCTCAATGAAAGCGCCGTAATTCGTGGTGTTCTTGACCGTGCCCTTGACCTTGGCGCCAACTGGGAAGCGTTCCTTGATGGTATCCCAAGGATTGTTCTCAGCCTGCTTCATGCCCAGCGAGATTTCCTGCTTGTCGTTGTTGATCTCAAGGATCATCACTTGGACTTTATCGCCGGTCTTCACCACTTCATTTGGATGAGCAACCTGCTTGGTCCAGCTCATTTCGCTGACGTGGACGAGGCCTTCGATGCCGTCTTCCAAGCGCACGAACGCGCCGTAGGTCATCAGATTGACCACTTCGCCATGGTGGACGCTGCCGATGGGGTAGCGTTCCGTGATGTCTTCCCAAGGATTCTTGGTCTTCTGCTTCAAGCCGAGGCTGATGCGATTGCGTTCCGCATCGTAATCGAGGACCACGACGTCGATCTTCTGACCGATATGGACCACTTCGCTTGGATGATTGACGCGACCCCACGACATGTCGGTGATGTGCAGCAAGCCATCGAGACCGCCGAGGTCGATGAACGCACCGAAGTCGGTGATGTTCTTGACCTGGCCTTCGCGCAGATCGCCAACGTGCAGTTCTTTGACGAGATTTTCGCGGTTGCGCTTGCGTTCTTCTTCGAGGACTTTGCGGCGACTGACGACGATATTTTTGCGTTCGGCGTCGATCTTGATGATCTCGGCTTCGACGATCTGACCGATGTATTCGCCAACATCTGGCGCACGACGCAGATCGACCTGCGAGGCAGGCAAGAAGACGGGAACGCCGATGTCGACCAACAGGCCGCCTTTGATCTTGCGCAAGACTTTGCCGCGCACGACATCGCCTTCTTTGTTGTTGCCGAGAACCTGGAACCAACCGATTTCGAGATCAGCTTGGCGCTTCGACAGGCTCATTTCGCCATTCGGCATGATCTCAACGATCATCACCTGGCACTTGTTACCGACCTTGGCTTCGTCGAGGTTAAACTCTTCGCGCGAGACATAGCCCTCGCTCTTGTAACCGATATCGATGACCACGTCATCACCATGTTCGCCGACGATAAAGCCAGTGACGATGGCGCGCAGTTCAAAACGATTCTTGTCGCCTTCGAGGCTAGAAAGCAGGGATTTTTCGTACTCAACGCCCAAACAGGCTTCGAGTTCCGTGGCCATCAGGGCGTCATCGACGACACTAATGCGTTCAAGGCGTGCAGACATATTGATTATGCTTTCATTGATAAAACCACGCACCCGACCATCCGTTCACCGCGCTGCGCAGTCATGAAAGACCATGCGAGGGGCTTAGGGGCAAGCAGTGGAGTTGCGACCGACAAGCGGTCTGGTGTTCACCGAATCAATCAAGGACCATCCCAGATTGACGTTAGCGAAGGCGCGGAAGCCTAGGCCGAAGTCCAAAGTGTCAAATGGAAGGCCGCCCACAAATTGCAAATAGTGGGGGATGCAGGGGCGAAAGCCCCGCGAACAAAAACCAACGAAGACCAAATTCCGGCAAGGTGCAGGGGAGGCAGGGGCGGCAGGGGCGGCAGGGGCAAAGCCCCGCGAACAAAAACCAACGAAGACCAAATTCCGGCAGGGTGCAGGGGCGGCAGCCCATGCCGGGGCGTAGCGGGGCAGAGCCCCTGCGAACAGCAATCCCCCGAGGGCGCCTGCGCGACCGAGCGGGGACCAGGTCCCATCGCGCGCAGCGCGATACACCGACAAAGTCGGTGTCCCGGCCGCAGGCCGGGCGGGACCGCCGCTAGCGAATGAAGAACCCCCGCAAGACATTAAACACGTCCTGCGGCACTTTGGCTCCCTTCAGCCCAGCAAACGCGTCTTCATCCTGCACCAACTGCGCCAGCTCACGATACACGGTCAAATACGTGCGATCGTCATACGGCGGACTGGCGAGCATAAAAAACAATCGCGTCGGTTCGCCATCAAGACTTTCGAAGGGAATACCCTCACCAGCAGCACGGGCAAAACCCATGACGAAAGCTCTCACTTGCAGAGTACGCACGTGAGGAATGGCAATCCCAGGCGCCACCGCCGTGGTCGCCTTGCGTTCACGATTCATCAGATCACGTAAAAACTTTGAACGATTGACCACCAAACCGCTGTGATCAAACAGCTCTGCCAATTCGACCAAAACGCGCTCTTTATCTTTGTGCTCACGCTTATGGCGTTGGACGTCGGTTTCGCCCTCAACCGGCTCGCTTGGAAGCGTGGTCAGATCCAGCTTGATGCACTCCGGATGGAGGAAGCGCAAGACGTTCACTGACGAGCAAGCCTCACGGAGCCTTGGGCGAGGGCGGTGGTAAGGCCGGCGCTGGAGTCGGCCCTGGTACCGCTGGCTGGTCAGGCGTATGCACCGGAAAGTCGAGGCTCGGATCGCCTTCTCCACGAGTGTCGAGACCGGTTTCCATGCCATTCACCCGACCCATAGCGTCAAATTTTAAAATTAATGTGCTACTTTCCACCCACCAATCATAGGTGTCGAGGTCAGGAGCACCGGTCTTTTTTGCAGGCTTTACCTCACTCGTCGTCTGCGCTTCCGGCTTCTTGAGCGCAGGATCAAGATGTTTACGTCCCAGTCGCGCCAAGCGTTTTTCCACGCCATTGGCCGCGGCTCGGCCGTGCAGTTCGAGCAGCGAAAAACGCGGATTCGCTACACCGCCGGGAAGCACATCAGCGAGAATAAATAATTCGGTTTCCTCCGCCCAACCAAAGTAAGGCGCCCACGCATCGGCGGTTTGTAAATCGCCTGCAAATTCACCCGTCCCGTGCAATAACACGCGGAAACGAACGTGTTTGGGGTCCGCTGGATTCATTGGTTGGCGAATAATTTCCACTTCACGCGGCTTCATCAAGCCACGGAAAGCGATCTGCGGTAACGTGCAGCGACGCGTATCGAACACCACGTGATCCGGTTCTTCTGCGGCTAAACCGGAGGCCAACAGTGCATGATCAAGCGTCAGCCGATTCACCCCAAGCAGTTTCGATTGCCAATAATCCACCTGGTCGAACGACACTCGCGCTTCTTCATAGCCGATCTTCACACCGCCAAATAATTTGCTCGGTTCCTTTTCATTAAAGCTCATCAAGCCGCCACCTTGAGCATCAACGCTAATCAGCGCAGGCTGAAGAACGATGGCCTCGGATTCTTTTTTGGGTGGCTCCGTTGGCGAAATAGTTTTCGGTATCGGTTCGGCCTCGCCGGCCGCAGCCATGCCAGTCACTGCGACAACGCATGCGCAAAACATCACGCTCAACAGACGCATAAATCAAAACCCCAGTTCACGTTGCCGTTCAAAGCGTTTATTTTGCAAGAGGCGAACTGGTACCGCTGGTGCTACCAGCGCTTGCGGGCGCACCACTGCCGCCATCAAGTGCCAGATGCTCGACTTTTTCTTTTAATAAACGCCCCACTTTGAATTTTACCACCACGCGACTTTTCACTGGAACTTTTTCAAGCGTCTTGGGATTGAGCGCGGTGCGAGCCTTGCGCGTCACGGTCTCAAACACGCCGAAATCACGAAATTCTAAACGGTTACCGTGTGACAACTCTTCAACCACCTCATCAAGGAATGCTTGGACCACCTGCAGGGTTTGCACTTGGCCAAGGCCAAGTCGCTCAGCAATTCGCTCGGCTATGGTGCGCTTGGCGATGGTCTCGCGTGACATGACGGCTCCTCATGCAGTGTGGGCTGCGGCGGCTTATAAGCCCTTGCAGCCGCCAGAGCAAGGTGAACCTCGACGCACGCTTGGCGTTTGCTTGAGTGACCCCATTGAGTGACCCCATTGAGTGACCATAGCGGCTGCTCCGCGAACACCTCCAGCCCATAGGTTCTTATGCCCACTCCCGCCGAGATTGCCCGTTTGACCACCTCGATTGCTGGGGTCTATCGCGGAAGTCGAGAAACCATCGACCTGGTGATGGTGGCTTTTCTTGCTGGCGGGCATGTCTTAATCGAAGACATCCCCGGCGTCGGCAAAACCACGTTGGCCAAAGCACTGGCTCTGAGCATCGGTGGTTCTTTTCGGCGCTTGCAGTGTACTCCCGATTTGATGCCGGCCGATGTCACCGGAGTGTCGGTCTATGATGAGCGTGAACGAACTTTCACTTTTCATCCTGGTCCGGTGTTTTGCGACGTGCTGCTGGCTGACGAGCTCAATCGCACGCCACCACGCACCCAGGCAGCGCTGCTCGAAGCGCTCAGCGAAGCGCAGGTCACCGTCGAAGGAACGCCCAAAGCCCTCTCGCCACAATTTTTTTGCGTCGCGACGCAAAATCCTTTAGACCACGTCGGCACATACGCTTTGCCTGATAGTCAACGCGATCGTTTTTTACTCGCCTTTCGTTTAGGTTATCCCGCAGTCGATGCGGAGTTTAATCTGCTTGGTCACGATGGTGCCGAAGCCGATTTGGCGCGCGTCAAACCGGTGTTCGATCAAGCGACCGTCACCCGACTGCGAACCTTGACCCG
>JAYVSL010000055.1:0-10026 GCA_043775355.1 Planctomycetota bacterium | reverse complement strand
CGCAGGAAAATCGCGGGCTGGGACCATAATTACCTCATCCAGCTCCTCGCCAGAATAGCCACGCCCGTGTCACACGAGGGGTAATGCAATTGCCCTGATTTCCTGCGCGTTTGTCGCTCACGCCTGAGTGGTGCACGCCACACGATCATAATAATTGAGCACGCCCCCGACGCGAGAAAGGTGAACGATCTTCGTGACCCTCAGGCGCGAACAGGTGGCGTGCAGACGCCGAGATCGGAGGAGGGGAAGATGCTTGCCGGTGAGCATGAGTCTGTTGCTCTTCCTACCTCACATTCGTCTGTACTAAGCGGGCTATCTGATTGCCCGACTTCGGTGAACTTGCCAAACAAGCCAGAACCAGACGCCGCTTGCCAGCGATGCAATGTGAGGCATAGGGATCTTATGAACCTATGCTCTCAAGAAGCGATTCTGAGAGCGGTGAGCGGCGCTCCTCTGCCCTTACCGCTGGCTGGCGAACGCGTCCACGCGGGCTTTCCCAGCCCAGCAGCAGATCACGAAGACGGAGCGCTCGACCTCTCACGGCATTTTGTGCGACATCCGTCATCAACCTTCATCGTGCGAGTATCAGGAGATTCGCTTAACGGGATCGGCATTCGTCCTGGTGATTACCTGGTCGTTGATCGCAGCCGCGAGGTCCGTGACGGTAATATTGTGCTGGCGATAGTGGACGGCGACTTTGCTGCCAAGCGCTACCGCTCATGCGGTGGCCAGATCGTGCTCGCCGCTGAAAACCCTCAGTATCCACCAATCCCCTGGCGCGATGGCTGTGAAGTATGGGGCGTCGTCACTTCCATACATCGTGATCTCACTTCCACGCAAAGTCAGACATGAGTGACCAAAAATTATTTGGCCTTATCGATTGCAATAGTTTCTACGTCAGTTGTGAACGGCTCTTCAATCCACGTCTGCGCGGCAAGGCGGTCGTCGTTCTCTCCAATAACGATGGCTGTGTCGTCGCGCGTTCACGGGAAGCCAAGTTGATCCCAGTGACGATGGGCGTTCCATTTTTTCAAATTAAGCATCACGTCGACGCTGGCCGCGTGATTGCCCTCTCAAGTAACTACACGCTTTACGGTGATCTGTCACATCGCGTGATGACCACGTTGGCGAGCTTCGGTCAGGCTCAAGAAATCTATTCCATCGATGAGTGCTTTCTTGATATGACCGGCGATCCCGACCCAGCTGCGACCATGGCGAAGGCGCGCGCGCAAGTGCTGCACGATGTCGGCATTCCGACCTCCATAGGTATCGGACCAACCAAGACGCTGGCAAAATTGGCGAGCGACCTCGCCAAGGAACAAACATGCGGCGTGTTTTTGTGCCCTCCATCTGGCCCTGCGCTGGCGGCAGTTCTTGCTGGCGTCGCACAGCGTGAGGTGTGGGGAATCGGCCCGCGCATCAGTGAGGCGCTTGATGGGATGGGAGTGAAGACAGCGCTCGATCTCGCCCGACTCAACCTTCATACCATGCGAGCGCGCTATGGCGTCACTGGCGCACGAGTCATCGAAGAACTGCGCGGCGTGAGCTGTTTGGCGTTGGAGGAAGTGCCGCCATCAAAAAAATCAATCACCGTTTCCCGATCATTTGGTGAACAGATGACGGCGCTTGATGATCTCCGTGCTGCCGTTGCCATGTTTATCGAACGAGCGGGAGAAAAGGTTCGCGCTCAAGGACTCAGCGCCTCATCGCTCATGGTTTTTCTTGAGCGCAATCACTTCGACCCCAACTCGCCGCTATGTGATGGCGCGCTTCATGTGACGTTTCCTGTAGCCACCAACTTAACGGGTGAACTCCTTGCTGCGGCAGATGTCCTGGTGCGGCGGCTCTGGAAGCCGGATGGCCGTTGGAAGAAAGCCGGTGTGCTTCTGCTGGGATTGGTCGATGAGCACGCCCAGCAACAGAGTTTCCTTGATCCGATAGATAGACCCAAAGTGCGCGCCCTGATGACGGCGCTCGACACGATCAACCACAAGCACGGACGGTCGTTGATCCGCAGCGGCACTACGGCCTTGAGCCAACAATGGCGTCCGCTGGCAGATCGCTGTAGCCCGCGTTACTCAACCCGATGGGATGAGTTACTTGTCGTTCCTTGAAAGAAGTCCACGCAACGCGACTCCGGTTCGCTTTCCTTGCCCCTTTCCTTGCCCCTTTCCCTGCCCCTTTCCTTGCCCTTTTGATAAACCCGAAGGGCTGAAAGAAAAACCCGCACGGAACGCTGCGGGGACATTCTATCACATCGCGCGAACCGTCGGCCGACCTTTACGAGGGCGACGACGACGACTCATCAACTGTTCAATTTCTTCTGCTTCAATTGGGGTATCGGCCATCAGATTTATCGCGCCGCTGGCGTCATTCACCACGATGTCATTTTCTAAACGGATGCCGAATCCTTCTTCCGCGATATAAATTCCCGGCTCAATCGTTATCACCCACCCAGGCGCGAATGGACGACACGTAAAAGTGGCATCATGCACGCCGAGGCCCAGCGGATGGCCACAGCCATGCATAAAGTATTTTTTACAGGCCGGCTTATTCGGGTCTTGGCGTTTCACTTCACGCGTCGTGAGTAGTCCGAGTTCCAGTAATTCTTCGGTCACCAAGGCTTCGCACTCTTTTTGCCAATCGCGCGTCAGCATTCCTGGGATGGCGCGCTTGGTCATGGCGCGGGTCGTGCGTAAAACCGCGTCATATACCGCGCGTTGTCGTTTGGTGAAGCGGCCATTGACCGGAATGGTGCGCGTTAAGTCCGCGTTGTAATTCGCGTAGCTTGATGCCACATCCAACAGTAATACTTCACCATCACGACAGGTACGATCATTAGCGTTGTAATGTAAAACGCAGGAATTTGGACCCGATGCAATGATCGGATTGTAAGCCATGCCACCGCGATTGCGGATGAACTCATACGCGTAGATCGCCTCGACCTCACATTCATTGACCCCAGGTTCAAGCATGTCGAGGACGCTCAAGAATCCCTGACGCGTGATCGCGCAAGCCTGCTTCATTAAATTGATTTCGGCAGGTGATTTGACCGCCCGTACGTCATGCATTAAACGCGCGAGACGCTGGTACGCATGCAGCGGAAACTTACCTTGCAGGTCTTTAATAAAACGTGCGTCACGAGTTTCTACTACTTCCGACGCGCTGGGGTGTTCATTCGTATTCAGGTAAACGTGCTCGGCCTCGCACATGGTGATGCGCAATACTTTGGGGAAATCACTGAGCCAACGCACTTCCTCAATGCCAGAGATCGCGCGCGCACGCTCGATGGTAAGCTTGTCGCCTTCCCATATTTTCATCAGCTCATTCGGTTCACGAAGGAACAGCACACAGCGACGTCGAGGATCAAATGCATCCGGCGCAAGCAACAGCACGGATTCTTCTTGTTCAATACCAGTGAGCCAAAAAAGATCGTCATTGGGAACGTACGCGGCAGAACCATCGGTCGGCTTTGGCTGCACATCGTTGGCATTAACCAAAGCAAGCGAATTGGGTTTCAACAGACGTTGGACCTGAGCTCGATGATCGATGAAAGTCTGCACGGGAATTGGGGCATGGCGCATAAGGTTGATTGATCCAAGGGTGACGAAGACGATCGCGATGCCGTATGCTTTACGCTGAATCCGTCAAGAATTCCTACAATCACACCCAATCACAGCAATCACACCAACCACAGCAATCACAGCAATCACAGCAAACTTCCTGCATCGCTCTCCGGTTCTGCAGGCGCTTGGGCAAGTTTGCTGTGGCCGATAAACTTTTGTGAGCCCAATTCTTCGCTCTCAGACAAGCCAATAATGAATCTGAGAAATTCCATCGGCAGCGCCATCGGCCAAGCAGCGCCCCAAAACAGCAACATGCCAGCGCCCGGATTTTTTTTCTGCATGATCAACCATCAGTCGATTGCTTTTTGATGCAGCAGTCCGGAGCTTCCCTATCCAGACAACGCGCAGCGTATTATGGACATATCCGTCTAACACAGATGAAGTCAGCGCTATTTACCGAAAAAAAAGCTCGACGAGTCACCCCAGCCTGCCGGATGTCCTCTTTGACTCGCGGGCGAAAAGCGCTCGACTGCCGCCGCTTCTGTCTGCTGTCCCTCTTCACCAACGCCTGCCCAAGCGGCAGGACTGACAACCCGAGAGATCTTTTCTATGCGCTCACCATTTTCTGGCGTTATGCCGGCCGTTACCACTCCATTCACCGAATCCATGGCGATTGATAAGCCAGCTCTGGAGAAACAGGTTCGCCTGATGTTGGATAATGGTTGCTCAGGTATCGTTCCCTGCGGTTCGCTCGGTGAAGGCGCGACGTTGTCGAACGATGAACGCGCGCAGGTCGTCGCCATCTGTGTCGCCAGCGCCAAAGGTGCACCGGTCGTCCCAGGTATCGCCGCCTCCAGCACGGCTGATGCCGTTGCCCAAGCCATCTCTGCCGAAAAGAATGGCGCCAGCGGATTGATGGTGCTGCCACCTTACATTTACAGTTCGGATTGGCGCGAAATGTCGGCCCATGTCAGCGCGGTTATCTCCGCGACCAAACTGCCATGCATGCTCTACAACAATCCGCCTGCTTATAAGACCGACTTCACCCCAACGCAGATTGCTGAGCTTGCTGCTCGTCACCCGAACTTGGTGGCCGTGAAAGAATCGGGCGGAGATATCCGTCGTATCACCGCGATTCTTGCTACCCCAGGAAATCGTTTGGTGGTTGGCGTTGGTCTTGATGACTTGGTGGTCGAAGGCGTTGCTGCCGGCGCCAGTTTCTGGGTCGCTGGTTTGGCCGATGCGTTGCCAGCTGAATCAGTGCGCTTATTCGAACTTGCCCGCGATGGCAAAAAAGATGAAGCCTTGAAGTTGCTCCATTGGTTCCTGCCGTTGCTGCGCTTTGACGCGGGCATCAAGTTCGTGCAATTGATCAAGCTCGTCCAAGAACGTTGCGGCATCAACTCCGCACGCGTTCGTGGCCCACGCTTGCAAGTCACCGGCACCGAACTGGCAGAAGCCGAAGCGGTCATCGCCAAGTCACTCGCGACTCGCCCTGCACTGCCAGCCCGCCAAGCCGCCACCAAAGTTTGATTCGCGACGTAAAATAGTCGTCGTAGCGGCGTACATTTGAAAACTTCCCTTGGCCAATAAACCAGGGGAAGTCTCTGCGCCGCTGCGGCCGTATCTTTCTTTCTCACAGAACCATACCTGAACACCCAACCGCCCCCTCTCCTGACATGGAGTCACATGCGCTACTTTCTTCACTCCATGGCGAGCATCTGTCTCTCCATCGCCATTGCGGTTCCCTACGCACAGAGCGCTGATCCTGTCCAGAAAGATCCAACGATGTTAAATGCCGAACGGCTTTTTTCAAATCATGAATTCGATGCGCAAGATCCCGACTTATTGGTGTGGAGCGAACGTTCCGCCTCCTACTTTACCACCGTCCTTGCTGATGGGGCTGGCAAAGATGAGCTCAATAAAAAATATGATATCGTTCGCGTTGATGTGGCGAGCGGAAAAAAAGAGATGGTGATCCCCGCAAGTCTGTTGATCCCGGCTGGCGAAACCAAACAGCTCCCTATTGATGGCATAGATTTTTCCAGCGATGAAACCAAGTTATTATTGTATACGAACAGCCAACGGGTCTGGCGAAAAAAGACTCGTGGCGATTACTGGGTACTGAACCTTGCGACCAAAGAACTGAAAAAACTCGGCGGCGATGCCAAGCCATCCACGCTCAAGTTTGCCAAGTTTTCATCCGATGGCTCACGCGTCGCTTATGTGCGCGAAAATAATATTTACACGCAAAACACCAGCGATCTGCGCATTACCTCACTGACGACCGATGGCACCACTAAGATCGTCAATGGCACCGGAGATTGGGTGAATGAGGAAGAACTTTCCATTCTTGATGGCTTTCATTGGAGCCCTGACGGTCAGTCCATCGCTTTCTGGCAATTTGACACCACAGACGTGCCCGAATTCCATCTGCTCGACAACACCGCCGGTCTTTATCCACACGTTATTACTTTCGCTTATCCAAAAGTCGGCCAGGTAAATTCCGCTGTCCGTCTTGGCGTAGTGAACGCCACTGGTGGCGACGTGCGTTGGCTTGCGATTCCAGGCGATGCGCGTCAACACTATATTGCAGAAATGGGTTGGACTCCTGACAGCAAAGCGGTGATTCTGCAACAATTAAATCGTCAACAAAATACCAATCTCGTGATGCTGGCGGACGCCAAAACCGGTGCGACGCAAACCATTATGACCGAGAAAGACGCGGCTTGGCTGGAAAGCGAAAATCCCGTGTCGTGGGTCAAGGGTGGCCAAGCCTTTATGTGGCTGAGTGAGCGCGATGGCTGGCGTCACGCCTATGTCGTCAGCAGCGACGGCAAACAAACCACGCTAATCACACCTGGTGATTTCGACGTCCTGGAAATCGAGGGCGTCGATGAGGTCAACGATTGGGTGTACTTCTCCGCCTCGCCGGAAAATCCGACTCAGCGCTATTTGTTTCGCGTGCATCTTAACGGCAAAGGCCTTGAGCGCGTGACGCCAGCAAATCAGCCAGGCTGGCATCTCTATCGCATGTCACCAGACATGAAGTCGGCTGAACATACGTATTCAACGTTTGCCACTCCACCGGTGACAACGCTCATCACCCTGAGCAATCACAGCGTGGTTCGTGTATTAAACGACAACGCGGCATTAAATAAAAAGCTGGCGGCACTCAAGCTTCCTAAAACGGATTTCTTTCGCGTCGACATTGGCGGTGGAGTTACATTTGACGGTTGGCGCATCACCCCACCGGATATGGTTCCTGGACGTAAATATCCGGTCATCTTTTATGAATACGGTGAACCCGCTGCTCAGACGGTCATGGATGTCTGGCAAAAATCTTTGTATCACTGGATGCTCGCACAGCAGGGCTTCATCGTTGCCAGCATCGATACCAGCGGCACCAAAGTTCCGCGTGGCCGTACGTGGAGAAAATCGGTCTTTCACCAAATTGGCGTGCTGGCGCCAAATGAATTAGCGGCGGCGGTAAAAATCTTGCTGAAGAAATGGGAGAACGCTGATCCCGCACGCATTGGCGTGTGGGGTTGGAGTGGCGGCGGCAGCAACACCCTGCATGCCATTTTCCGTTTCCCCGACATCTTTCACACCGCCATCGCCGTGGCCCCGAATGCCAATCAGTTATTGTACGACAGCATTTACCAAGAGCGCTACATGGGCTCGCCTGAAGAAAATGCCGAAGGCTACCTCGTCGGTTCGCCAATAACCTACGCCGAACAGTTACGTGGGAATCTGCTGCTGATTCATGGTACCGGCGATGACAACGGTCACTACCAAGGGACCGAAATGCTGATCAACAAATTGATCGAGCTGAACAAACGCTTCTCGATGATGCCGTATCCAGCGCGTTCCCATTCGCTGAAAGAAGGGAAAAATACCCAGGCCCATCTGTACACCGTGATGTCTGAATATTTTATCACGCACCTTCAGGCCCAAGTGCTGAACGGCCAGACTCCGGCGACTCCGGTTCGGTAAGCCATCGTTTCAGCGTGAGGCCTCACGAGGCCTCAGCATGAGAGCGTCAAAAAAACGACCGGCCCAATGGGCCGGTCGTTTTTGGTAAACGCTTGTGATAAACGCTTGGTGAGTTGAGGTAAAACCTCAACTCACCTGCGATTGATTTAGTGAAACAACGCGCTTGCAGGAACAACGACCGGATCAGCACCAGCTGTCGACCACAACAGAATGCAACCGGCGCCGCCTTCATTCTCAAAGAATTCCAGCTTCAACTTATGATCGCCTGCTTTCAGGTCCACTTCGCCTGACTTCTCTTCCATGGGATGCTCGCCGCCATTGTCGACCACTTCTTTGTCGTTAATGAATAAGCGGGAACCATCATCGGAATTGGTGGTGAAAGTATATTTGCCATCTTTCGGCACGCGCACCACGCCCGTCCAGCGCACATAAAAATGATCGGACAGAGTCGTACCCGGAACGGCGTCTTCGCTGTCTTCGATGTTGATCGTCGCGTCAACGCGGCTGACCGCTGGCTTGGTGCCGGCATCAACGACTGGGAAATCTGAAATACCATCAGGGAATTCGAAATATTCACCAAGCAGGCCCGGTTTCATAACGGCTTCCACTGCTGCGGTTGCCGCTTTTTCAACAACGGCCTTGGCAACGGCAGCAGGCGCAACAACAACTGGCGCAGCCACAGCAGAAGCTGGCGCAGTCACTGCTGGTGTCGTCGCCGCTGCGGCGGCTGGAGCCGTGGCACGAGACTGCTCATCGCAGCCAACAAATGCCAACACGGCGAGGCAGGGAACAAAAGACTTCAAACGCATGGATATTCCTTGGAAGGAGGGTGATTTATGAATTCAACGGGCGGTCATGGTGACGCGCGTTAGAAATGGTCTAGTCGAGAGAGAGGCTCAGAGCAAGGCTGTAACACTCAGAGCCACTCCAATTAAAAGGGATCTTCGATTCTCACGCGGAGGCGCGGTGGCGCGGTGGATACCCAAAAGCTGAATCGCCGGGAGGTAGCGCGGCATTCACCAGATGGGTGATCGCCTGTTGTTACGATTTCACAGACATTCTCCGCGCCTCCGCACCTCCGTGTGAGCCCATCGCCGGTTTTAGCCGGTAGTCCGTAGCCTTCTCATCCGCCTCACTTGCTCTGACGCAGCATGAGCGCTCAACGATGTTCATAGCCTTTCCAATCCAATAGCACCACGCGGCCATGAAGATCTTCACGATAGGCTCCTGGTTGATCGACCAACCATCCGACCGTCGCGAGTCCTTGCGCAAATGGCCACGCTAACTGCATCGCTGGCCAATGTTCTGCGGCGACTGCCGCCAACAGTTCAAAATCTTCGCCATCACAACAGGCGGCCCTCGGTTGATCGGACATTTCTGGTACATCGGCATGCACTGGTACTTGCGCGGGCAACAACAAACATCCACAGCCACTCGCCTCCGCCAATTTGGGCGCATCGCTCGCAAGCCCATCACTGAGATCCATTAAAGCGTGCGTGTATGGATTTGCCGCCAACCACTGACCTTCCGCAAAACGTGGCTCAGGGCGAAGATGACGACCACGTTGCAAACTGCCGCCCAATGGACCGGTGACGACCAACAGATCACCAACTCCTCCGCCAGAGCGCGTCACCAAGCGTCCAGGACCATGCGCGGTGGCGACGGCTTCGCCCCATACCGTCACGGTGATGACTAAATCATTGCCGCCCGTCGTGTCACCGCCCAATAACGGACACTGGTGGCGTTCAAGTTCAGCGAGCAATCCCTCCATCACCGCCAAGGCATTCCAACGCTCAGGACAGCTGAGCGCCACCGTCGCGCCGACTGGCTTCGCGCCCATCGCAGCTAAATCACTGAGCGCTGCTCCAGCGGCTTTGCGCCCAATCAAAGCAGGTTCATCATTAGCACGAAAATGCCGGCCTTCGACAATGGTATCAGTGCTCAAACACGTGCGCCCGTTCGGCGTCCACACGCAGCAATCATCACCAATACCAAGCTTCCCTGCGGGATCGCGCACGCGCTGGCGCAGCTGACGGATCAACTCATTTTCATGCACGATGAGCGGTATCCGTCAGCCGTTGCGCGCTCACGCTGGCGCGATGCCAGTAAGCGCACGACGACGATCACCGATGGCAGCGCGTAGTTCCGCGACTCGCCGTTCCAATTCCGCGATACGCTTCGGTCCCGCCGGATACACGGGATGATGCAGATCATTGAGCGCCGCCATTTGCGCACGCATTTCATCATTCAGCGATTCGAGCAAGAGGTCACTATCAGGCGGAGTAGTCATGGTCGGGGAGTGTCGCAAGGGCGCACAAGGGTCAAGACGGGGACGAAACTCTTTGAGACCGGCCAGCGATCGCGTCCGCAAAACCTAAAGAAATCATTGCATTGGCTGGGCTTTGGTTGCCGCCGCATCGGCTCTTGAGCCGTTGTC
The DNA here is from genome assembly GCA_043775355.1 of Planctomycetota bacterium. Taxonomy (GTDB): domain Bacteria; phylum Planctomycetota; class UBA11346; order UBA11346; family UBA11346; genus BOG-1363. The sequence continues at coordinate 27 of JAYVSL010000055.1, read as the reverse complement.
TTGCGCGGCAGAATCCGCGCCTCGATG
>JAYVSL010000054.1:0-5628 GCA_043775355.1 Planctomycetota bacterium | reverse complement strand
GAAAATCGCGGGCTGGGACCATAATTACCTCATCCAGCTCCTCGCCAGAATAGCCACGCCCGTGTCACACGAGGGGTAATGCAATTGCCCTGTCGGCTACGTTATGCTGAGAAGTTAGGCATCGAATGACGAAACAACCTACCGCTCACCATCACCTCGCGTCCAACGCAACTTCGCAACCATGACCGAATCCTCTCCAAAGTCGAGAATGACCAGAGCAAGGGCTCAATGCAAAATGGGTTGGCTGGACACGCTCCAAACAGAGAGCCAACTCATCCTTAATCCCTGGCGATGAACTTTGTGCTTCCGACTGATTTTTCCCATCCTCGATTCAGCCACTTGGTGTGTTTAGATGTGAACTGTATTGAATATGCGACAAGTATTTCCTCTTGAAACTCAACCTCCACCTTCCAAGCGCCGTCATCTTGTGAGTAATATCGTCTAAATGCTCTGTGTTGATTCATGGAGCCAATTAGGGAAAAGTCACTTTCGACAAGGCAGATTTTATTAGTCGAAATACTATTTTTTATATCTTTGATATCCTCTGGTACGTTCGGGACTCCAAATTTCCTCTCATTCTTTTTGACTATGGCATTTAATATTACGAAAGTAAGCAGAGTCACGGTTGCAATTAATATAATGGCCACCGTATCGAAATGTGACGTTTCTACTTCCATACTACCCTTTCTATCGCTGGTACCACTGATGAGTATCAATCAACTCCGCCACCGCAGGCGAAACCAGTTCGCGAATATTTTTCCCGCGCTGAAGTCGCTCACGAATCATCGAGCTAGAAATTTGCGGCAGTGCTGCGGGATGATCATCATATCCTCGGCGCTGTACAGGTATGACGTCGATGAGTTTGACGAGTTCGGCGCCGCGGTGCCAGTTGAGCAGATCGCGCGCGGTGTCGGTACCGCCGAGTAATAGCCAGCGATGATCAGGGTGAGCGCGGCGAAGGTTTTCGATCAGATCGAAGGTGAATCCACTAGCGTTGCGTTGTTCGTCGTCACGGAGGCGAACAAAATCCAGGCCAGCAAAGGCGGCTTGGCACAACTGCCAGCGTTGTTCCCACGGTGAAATGGGTTTGGCGTAGGCATGACGAGCGACGGGTAAAACCCACACTTCGTCAACCTGGGCAATGATGCGCGCATAACACGCCGCGAGCACATGGCCGAGGTGCGGTGGGTCGAACGAACCGCCAAACAGCGCGATGCGTTTGCCGTTCATCTTAAAACTTGAAGAAGAGAGAATGCCGAGCACCAGAGAACCAGAGTACAGAAATTGCCAAAAGAATCAGAACAACCACAAACCGGATTGAACAAGAGGAACGGAGAAACGGAGGAAGACAAGAAACCAAAGAAACGGAAAAACGATGGAGAAGTAAACTGATCACTTGGTGGTTGTCCTCCGTTCCTCCGTTTCTCTTGTTCAATTCTGCCTTCGGTCGCCGTAATTTCTTGCCTCTTCCTCTGGTGCTCTGGTGCTCTGCGTTCTATCGCTGCATCTAGGTCCATGGTCGCGACCGAAAGACCTATTCGCTCTCGGCGCGTGACTTGAGCACCGCCATGAACGCTTCTTGTGGCACTTCGACATTGCCGATCATCTTCATGCGCTTTTTGCCCTCTTTTTGCTTTTCGAGGAGTTTACGCTTACGCGAGACGTCGCCGCCGTAGCACTTCGCGGTGACGTTTTTGCCGATGCTCTTGATGGTTTCACGCGCGACGACGCGGCTGCCGATGGTGGCTTGCAAGGCAACCTCAAAGAGGTGTTTGGGAATTTCATCTTTGAGCGCTTTGATGATCTGTCGGCCACGGTATTCGGAGTTGGTCTTGTGGCAGATAAAGGCCAGCGCGTCGCAGGGATTGTTGTGCACGAGAATATCGACGCGCACCAAGTCGGCGACTTGATAGCCAGAAAATTCGTAATCCATGGTGCCGTAGCCCTGGGTTACGCTCTTCAGTTTGTCGAAGAGATCGTAGATCACTTCGGCGAGCGGCATTTTGTAGGTCAACACGCAGCGCGTGGTGCCGAGGTATTCTTGCTTGAGAAATTCACCACGGCGATCGCTGACCAGTGACATCACGGAGCCGATTTTATCCGACGGCAGCATGAAATGGATGGTCACCAGTGGTTCTTCGATCGATTCATAACCATCGCGCGGCAATTCGCCTGGGGTGGTGATTTCGATCGAACGCGGAATCACTGAGCCGTCTTTCTCAAAGAGCGGCGCGGCGGTGGCGGCGCGCAGATTAACCACATACGTCACGGTTGGCGCGGTCTGCACCATGTCGAGATCGAATTCACGCTCCAAGCGTTCTTGGCAGATTTCCATGTGCAACATGCCAAGAAAGCCACAGCGGAAACCGTGGCCAAGGGCACCGCCCGATTCAGGCGACCAACGGAACGAGGCATCGTTGAGCGAAAATTTCTCCACCGCTTCACGCAGCTGATCGTAGGTGGTTTCACCTGATGGATAAAGCCCGCAATAGACCATCGGCTTCATTTCACGGAAACCAGCGAGCGGCTCTGCTTGGTTGTCTTCCAGGGTGATGGTGTCGCCGACCTTGACGTCGGTCAGCGCCTTGATTGCTGCGCAGATGTAACCGACTTCGCCAGCCTCCAAGCCGTCATCGGCTGCGGTCATGCGTGGCTTTAGGCGGCCGATTTCGCTGATTTCATAGGTTTTACCCGAGCGAATCAGGCGGATTTTATCGCCCTTTTTCAGTCGGCCATTCTTGACTCGCGCATACAAAATAATGCCACGGTAGTCGTCGTAGATCGCGTCGAAGATCAGTGCCTGGGTCGCTGCGGCGCGATCACCAACAGGCGAGGGAATGCGCTCAACCACAGCGGTGAGGATTTCTTGAATGCCGATGCCTTGTTTGGCGCTGGCGCGAATGGCGAAGGTGGCGTCAAGCGCGAGTGATTCTTCGATTTCAGCGCACACGCGGTCAGGCTGTGCGCTCGGCAAATCGATTTTATTCAGCGTCGGGATGACCGCCAGGTTCAGTTCGCACGACAGCAAATAATTCGCCACGGTCTGCGCTTGTACGCCTTGCGACGCGTCGACCACCAGCAGGCAGCCTTCGCACGCCTGCAATGAACGCGACACTTCGTAACTAAAATCCACGTGCCCTGGCGTGTCGATTAAATTCAGCTGATACGTCAGCCCATCTTTGTGCAGATACGACAGACTGACGGCTTTGGCTTTGATGGTAATGCCGCGCTCGCGCTCCAAGTCCATGCTGTCGAGAACTTCTAACTCTTTGTCCTCCTTCGCCTTCATCGCCCCAGTGGCTTGCAGCAAACGCTCCGCCAGAGTTGATTTGCCGTGATCGATGTGAGCGATGATGCAAAAGTTACGGATGAGGTGTTGAGGGTGCGGCATGGGAGGGGCGAGAGCCTAGGTTAGGCACCCATAAGGCAATGCAGACCTGCCATTGCCCTCATTTGCGCTATTCCCGCGCCCCATGTTTCTTTGCCGTGCTGATCCATCGATCCGCCAAATGTTCGACGTCGGTGCCCAAGCTGCGCGCCAAATGCAGCGCTAATGCCATCATTATGCACGATGCTTCGCGTAGCCCGTCTTTCGTGGTGAGGCTGGAAAACGCGGCCTGGGCTGCGCTCTGAAGTTGCTGATCGTGCGCAGCAGCGAATGCCGTCGGATCGTCGCGCAGGTGCTCAAGCCCAGGCAAGATCAGGCGATCCATCCACTCCGCTGGAATGCGTGCAGCGTGATCTTTGGGATGAGCTTTGCTGAGCTGCCGCCAACCGCGCAATGTTTTCTGGTCACCACTCGCGGCCAAACCGCTTTCGAGCAACAGCACAAAGGCGCCGTCAGCGAGGTGCTGCAGCAGTTCCAGATACGCATCTTGCGCGGCCTGGCCTGAGCCGACCGCCTGGCCAGCAAGATATTCCGCCACCGTCATGTGCGGCAAATCGATCACCTCGGCGCAACCTGTCAGGCAGGGAAAATTTTTGCCGTCATGAATATAATTCACGTTCGTGCCGTGCAGTTGTCGACCAAGCGGATAGAGTCGACATGCCAACGGACGCCCTGGATGCACGCTGCATCCCGAGCCAGGAACGAACTGACTACACGCGGGTAATCCTTTCCATCCGGGTGGTCCATCGAAACGCAATCGGATGCCACCAAGCTCGCAAAATTGGTCACGAAAATGTCGTGCGTCGATTCCTTTCGCCTGCGCCAGACACGCTAATTCCCACGGATTTAACCACACCATTTTGCCATGACAGCAAGTGCCAGAACGCGTGCAGGTCAGCGGTAAACGCTCGCTCAACGCGATCACGGTGGTGACAGTCATCGGAGCAGCTTAGCGTTTAAAGAAAATCAGATGCTGCCACGGCAGCGTCGACACCGTGGATTCCCAAGTAAAACCAAGGCTTTCGAATTCTTTGCGCGCCTGTTGTTCAGTCATTTTATGCAACGCTTTGATCGGTATTTTTTCGTCTTCACCTTTGAATTCGACCAAGGCAATGCGACCAGTCGGACTCAGTGACTGCCGCAGTGCCGTGAGCATTTCGACTGGGTAATCGAATTCATGATACACATCCACCAATAATATGAGATCGACTCCGCCAGCAGGTAGCTTCGGATCCGTGATCGTACCAAGCACTGGTTTGACATTCGTGACTCCGTTCGTTTTGGCCTTGGCCATCAGCAGGTCGAGCATTTCTTGCTGAATCTCAACCCCAAAAACCGTCGCAACCGACGGCGCCAAGCGAAAACTATAATATCCCGTGCCACAACCAATGTCGGCAACCACCCAGGTCTTTTGCAAATTCAACGCCCGCAGAATGGCAGTCGGATCTTCTTCTTTGTCACGCTCAGGACGTTCCAACCAACTTGCACCCTGATGTCCCATGACCTGAGCGATCTCTCGCCCAAGGAAAAATTTACCAATACCATCACGGGACTGAACGCCTTTGACATATGGCGGCGGCGATGGCTTCACGTCCTCGGCCATGCCGACAGACATTAGGCCAAGGAATAGAATCGCGTAGCACAAGCGATTAAGGATGTTCATGGCCGCGTTTTGTGTGGCGCACTCGAGTGGATTCGAACCACTGGCCTTCGCCTTCGGAGGGCGACGCTCTATCCAGCTGAGCTACGAGTGCTGATGATGATAACTTATACTGTTGCGGCAGAGTAGGCCGGGAGGCGATGGCGCAAGTCTTGGTGATTTTCTGAATGGAGATGATGTCAATGCGTTGGCGAGTGGCGCGAGATACGGAAAATTAAATCTCAAACCCGCGATCGACGAGGTCCTGGACATCTAAGAGGCCGACTAAGTGTCCGTCGTCATCGACGACGGGCAGTTCGTTAATTTTCTTTTCGGCGCAAAGGCGCAGGGCGGCTTGTAGGAGTTCGCCAGCGCGGACGCAGCGGCATGGCATGGTGGCGTAGCGTTCGACGGGTCCGGCTAAGACGCTGGCGGGATCGTCGCCACGGGTAAGCACGCGGCGCAGGTCGCCGTCAGTGAAAATGCCGCGTAAAAGGCCGCTTTTATCGACTAAGACGACGCTGCCGGCGCGCGCTTTGGTGATTGCACGCATGCAGTCGACGACGGGCGTGGTGCCGATGACGGAGGCGACGCGGTCTCC
>JAYVSL010000053.1:0-18068 GCA_043775355.1 Planctomycetota bacterium | reverse complement strand
CGAATACCACGCCAAGTCAGCTACATGTTCACAGGCAGTTACATGATTGAACCTTTCATTCAACAAGGACGGCCAGACTTGGCCTGACGCACCAGGAGGGCGCAGAGGCGCAGAGTTAGCATGAAATTTAAAGACAAAGAGAAGCCTCGCCTCCTTCATGCGCGATCTTTCTCTTCTTCTTTGCGCCTCTGCGCCTCTGCGCCTCTGCGCGCTCCTGTTCAATGCTGTATTTTCAAACCGCTTTTATCCGACCACGTACACCGTGATGAACAACAGTACCCACACGATATCAACGAAGTGCCAGTACCATGATGCGGCGACCACGGAAAAGTGACGACGACCTTTAAAGTGGCCAAATTCCAAACGCATCAAAACCATGAACAACATCACCAAGCCAATGGCCACATGCAAACCGTGGAAGCCCGTGCCGACATAGAAACACGAAGCGAAGGACGCTGCCTCGGTGTCCTTAAGTTGGGTGCTCAGCGGATAAAAACCCTTCTGGATCAACTCGCCCCATTCATAACCCTGGAACGCCAAGAACACCGCGCCGAGAAGAATGGTGCTGACAAATAGAATCTTGGCCAACATCATCTTGTGTGCCTGTAAGGCATGATGGGCGAATTCACACGTCACCGAACTAAACAGCAAAATAAACGTGGCATAGGCTACCATCGGTCCACCAAAGTGCATGCCGTGAGCTGGGCCGAAGCCATCGAAGTAAATCGCTTGATGGTAAAAATAACCGAACACGGCGCCAAATGCGGCAAGCTCGCCAGTCAAGAATAACAGAATAAATCCCTGCAAATCTTTCTGCTGTTTGACCACGTCGTGACTGATCACTTTTTCTTTGATATTCTGATGACCCCAACCCATCAGACAGACAATGAAAACCACGGCTCCTGCCAGAAGTACAGCTAGACCAACTTTAGGATTGGTCAGCGGACCCATAAATGGTGTTTTTTCAAATGCACCAAGAAGTGACACCACGCCAAAGGGCACCACGGTCAAACCAGCAGTGACCAATAGCGGCCATAAACTTGGCGGCGGTACGTGGCTCATCGGATCGACCTGGCCTTCATGACCATGCGCGACGGCGGTGGGGACGATTGGGGAAACGGGATCGCTCATTGCGTCTGATCCTTCTGCTGCGGTTCGACTTTTTCGGTGGTAACGGATGTTTTGACTTTGTCAGCAGAAACAGCCGCTTCGGCGGCGGCGCGTTGTTCCTGCAAACGTTTCCATTCTTTAGGATCTTTAGGAAGACCCTTCTGGCTGAAAATAATAATGCACGCCACCATTAAAGAAAAACAACCAGCACCGAGCGACAGGCCAAGAATCGTGGCATGTCGACGCTGACGTTGTTCAACGGTCATGGTGTTGGTGGGCGTATTCATGGTGCCGGTGTTGGTGCTGATGCCGGTGCTGATGCTGGTAACGGCGACGAAACGGGAGGCGCGTACGGAATCGGCACCGCCGACGGGGTTGGCGTAACGGGCGCTTTCGGCAGCGAGAGGCCCTCAAATCCCGGCGTCATGATTTTGGCACCGCCGAGATGCGCACCGGCCGCTTCTAATTCAGCCTGAACGCGCTTTTGTTGCTCGCTCTGCGCTTCGCCATCGTTGATGCGATGCAAACTGTAGCGCACTGACACGGTGGTCACCCGAGGATCCATCTGATCATCGAAGCTAAAAATCACCGGGAACTCAGCCGATTGCCCTGGACCAATGGTTTGATCGGTAAAGCAGAAACACATTTTCATGCTGAAGTGCTGACCGGCGATAAGCGGGCTGACCTGATGAATCGGACGGAAATGGACGCTCTGTTCGGAGAGATTTTTGAAGCGGTAAGTAACGTGTGTGTCGACGCCAATCTTGGCCATGACTCGTGGCTCGCTGGCATAAAAGCGCACGGGCAAATTGTCGTACGCTTTCGATTCAAAGAACACTTCGATCTCGCGCGCCGCAGTTCCATTTGCCAATGCTAACCCCGATGCCGATGCAGTCGCAGATACCGACGGCGGATTGTTCGGGCTGATCTGGGTTCCCGTCAGCTTGCACCACAGACCATAAAACAGGCTGTAGCCGAACAGGAAAAAAAGCATCATGGCAATTGCGAAACCAGACAGGCCCAGCAACCACCACAGCCGCGACTCGGAATTTGTACCTGATGCGACGTGGTTCATGGGCGCGCTCCGTGACTGAGGGTTAAAGCGTCTAGCAACATCCCGATAAAAAGTGCGGCAATGTAGATAATCGAAAAACGAAACAGTGGCATCGTCGGCATCACGGGTCGGTGTTTCCACAATAGCGCCGTCCAAACCAAGAAGACCGCGCCCAACACCAACGACAGCGCGGTATAAAGCGGACTATGCTCAAAAGCCGGAACCAACACGGGGACCAGTAATGTGCCAACCACCATGACGACGGTGTAGATGAAAATCTGCCGGGTCGTTTCATCGACCCCCTTCACGACCGGCAACATGGGGATTCCCGCGCGGGCGTAATCGTCTTTTAGTTTGATCGCCAAGGCCCACACATGCGGCGGCGTCCATAAAAAAATCACCGTGAACATGGCCAGCGGAGCGAGTTCGATGGTGCCGGTAACCGCTGCCCAGGCGATCAGTGGCCCCATCGCACCGGGAACTCCGCCGATGACGATGTTGAGGTAATGCTTCGGCTTCAGATAGAGCGTGTAAAACCAGGAATAATACAGCACCGTCAACGCGGTAAGCAGTGCCGCGAGCCAGCTCTGATAAAAGCCGAGAAATACAGCTTCGGCAAAGACGAATTGAATAATCGCAAAAACCGTCGCTTGCGCTGGAGTGATGCGACCAGCGGGCAATGGACGGCGAGCTTTGGTGCGGTTCATCACCGCATCCTTTTTTAATTCAAACAATTGATTCAGCGTATTTGCCGCGCCACCAAGAGCGAACAATGCCAACAGGCACGGCCACACAAAAGCCCAGTCGGTGGCATGATCGCCCTGAACCACGATTGCGGTGTAGCCGGTGAAGAGCGCAACCATGGTGATGCGATATTTGGTCAAGATCAGCAAATCACTCATTACGCGCCAGACTCGCATGAGCATATTTTGCTGAACAACGGCTGCGGTTGCGCTCATGGTGAGACTCCAGCCGGCGCGGTGTTCTTTTCGCTCACTTGGACGACCACACTGGGTTCACGCTGCGCATCAAACCACGACAACACCAGCGCCATGAATAGGCACATGCCCATGCCTTGATGCGTGAGCGACCCGTAAGGCGTTATGCCCGTCCACACATTACTGATGCCCAGAATCATCTGCGCGACCAGGAAAGCGCCCGAAGCATGCAGCGCTAGGCGCAGACGTTGCGGCAGTTCTTGGCGCTGGCGCCAAGCGAACCCCAGCAACAGCGTCGCGCTTACGACGATGCTCCACGCCAGCCATTGATGCGTCCATTGGTGCAGTTCAGGATTCGACTGTAAGTTCCACCACCACGAACGCGGTTGCTCCCACAGCACCGCTGCCGCGCCGATTGAGTAGTCGCCGAATTTTCCACCGTTGCGGCTGCCAGCGACTAAGGAACCCACTACCAACTGAGCCCAGACCGCGACGGTGACGAGCGGCAGCAGCCACATGATCGGGCGGCGACGCGCGTGGACCTGCGCATCAAGTCGCGGACGACCATCAGCCAAGATACGTAAAATCGCTACCAGCACGCAGGCCATGATTAGGCTGGCGTTGGCTTGATGCAAAAATAGCCAATTGGTGTTCGTGCCACTACGCACCAATAATCCGCCAAGTACCGCCTGGGCGATGATCAATAATCCCGCTATCGTCATCGGCACACCAACCAACCGACGCACGGATTCCCGGCGATAAATAATGGTCAAACAACCAGCAGCCATCACACCAACCAACGCAGCAAATAAACGATGACTCCATTCGGTCATGAACATCGCTTTGAATTCACTGAGGTCTTGCGGGCTGCGGCCGAGATTGGTGGTGGTTAATTCACCCAGACGAATGCGTGCTGCCAATCGTTCTTGATCCGTGACGTAATTCGCCCTGACTTCTTCCCAGCCCTGGTCCGATATCGGCGGCAACAAACTGCCGTTAATAATTGGCCATTGTGGTATCGCGACCCCAGCACCTGAGAGCCGCACCCACCCGCCGATGGTATTCAGTGCAAATAACATCACCAACAGTACACCCAACCATGATGCGACCGAAGCCGACACCGGCGCAGCGGTTCGGCCATAGGCGGCAGCAGTGGCGGTGTTGGAAGTAGTCACGGCCAGGCGGATCCTCAGCGGAAATAAAACCCAGGCCCGCCAACCTAGACGGACCTGAATGTGTTTCAATAAAGTGTGGGCTTAGACTTTGACTCAGGCGAAGAATGACCATCGCCCATTTGATCGAGCACCGGAATCGGTGGAACATTGACGAAATTATAAACTGGTGGCGGACAACTGGTGGCCCACTCGAAGCTCTGTTGCACATCATTAATCTGCCAAGGATCATCGATCGTGATCTTCGGACGGCGGTAACTGAGGAACAAGTCGATATAAAACAATATCGCAGAGATAATCGTCAGCGCATAACCAACCGTGGTCAAGTAATTCGAGAACTTAAAGTCCGCATAGAATACCGGTACTCGTCTAGCCATACCATTGGCACCACTGATGTGCATGGCAAAGAAGCACACGAATACTCCAATGAACATGAACCAGAAAACCCACTTGCCGAGCTTTTCACTGAGCATGTGGCCAGTCATCTTCGGCCACCAATAATAGGTCATAGCAAACAACAACATCACCGAGCCACCGACTAGCACCATATGGAAGTGACCGACCACGAAATAGCTATCGGTTAAAGTAAAGTCGACCGCCACCAAGGCCAAGATCAGACCACCAAATCCACCGATGACGAACAGGCAAATAAAGCCGCACGCGAACAGCATGGCTACGGTGAAGCGGATGGTTCCGCCCCACATGGTCGCTAACCAGTTGAAGACTTTAATGCCGGTCGGCACGCCAATAAGCAGCGAAGCAAATTGGAAATAATACGCCAATGCTGGAGTCATCCCGACCGAGAACATGTGATGCGCCCAGACCATGAAACCAAGTCCGGTGATCGCGCCGACGGCAATAACCATACTGAAATAACCGAAGACTCGTTTCTGTGAAAAGGAGGCAAAGATGTGGCTGATCGCGCCAAAGCCGGGCAGGATCATGATGTAAACTGCCGGGTGGCTGTAAAACCAAAAGATGTGCTGGTAGAGCACTGGATCTCCACCTGCAGATGCAACCGTGAAAGTAGTGCCGAAATTACGATCCATCAAAATCATCGTTACCGCAGCAGCAAGTACGGGCGTGGCAGTTAATTGAATGATCGAAACAAAGAACGTTGCCCAGGCGAACAATGGTAAGTCGCGCCATCTCATCTCTGGTGCTTTCAAGCTGGCAATCGTCACAATAAAATTAATCGCCGCGAGGATCGAACTGACACCAGCAAGGTGAACGCCCATGATCCACATGTCTTGGCCGGGATTGACGCCAGCACCTTGCAACGACAACGGCGGGTACGCGGTCCAACCCGAAGCAGCAGCACCTCCCTGGACGAAGAAACTCGACATCATCAAAATCGCAGCGGGAATCAGCAACCAGAAGCCAAACGCATTCAGCTTCGGAAAGGCCATGTCGCGTGCGCCGACCATCAACGGAACGATGTAATTCGCGAAACCGATAAAACCAGGAATGATGGTGAAGAAAATCATCACCGATGCGTGCATCGTCACCATTTGATTATAAAGATCTCGATTCTCACTGAAAAGATTGAACGGCAACTCTACTCCGGCGAGGTGCGCCGCCTGAATAGCTTCGATCACCGCGCCCGGAGTGGCGAGCTGAACGCGAATAGCGCCAGCAAAGAAACCACCAACGACACCCATGGTGACGGTAAACCAAAAATACATCAGGCCGATCTTTTTATGATCGACCGTCGTTAGCCAATCCATCAAGCCGGTGTAGCGCTTGAGCGGAATAGGCGGCATGACGGCGGCAGCGGTCATGGCTGAGCTCCTGCGGTGATTTCAACGGCGGCGAGTGGCTCGTTGAGCGGATGAGTGGTTAGAGAGCTGACGGACATAGTGGCTAATTCTTTGAGCAAGGCGTCGACCTTTTGCCGACGAGCGCTGATCGCCGTTTGAATGTGTTGCTCGTTCGCGCCCTTCTCGGCACCGAACACTTCACCGATCGTCACACCCTTGATTGGCTGTACGCGTTGCAGCGTGGCGTAATTTGAGGCGATCCAGTAGCGCAGCGCATATTGACGTTCGACTGAGCTACCCTTCGTTAAGAAACCGGCGACGGCTTCACGCAACGCTTTATCGTCGATCGCGGTTCCGGCGGGCGGCTGAATAGCGCCCCATACTTTCAAGGTGTCATCTTTGATTCGCTGCAAAGCGACGTAGCGATCAAACGCTGACTTCTCCACTACACTTGCCGTAATAATCATGATGCCGTGACCATCGCCGCAGAGCTCCGCGCATTGGCCTTTGTAGACACCAAGATTGTCTGGCGTGAACCACGCATACGTATCACGCCCCTTGATGCAGTCTTTTTTCACGCCAAAGGCAGGAATCCACCAAGCGTGATTGACGTCATCAGAGGTCATGTGCAACTCGACTGTGCGACCCTTCACTAAGACCAACGCTTCTTGAATACCCATGAATTGACCGACCCCAATGGCTTGCTTCTCTTCCGCTTTGGGATTTTTGTAGATTCCCAAATAGGAATAATCCCAGGCAAACTGCTTGCCGGTAACACGAACCGACATGCGATCTTTTTTATGTACCGGTGGCGCCTCCATTTTTTCGAGTATGAACCACGTTGGCACGCTGACGATCAACAAAGCCACACAAGGAATCAAGGTCCACACGATCTCCAAAGTATGATGTCCGGTAAACGTCGCCGGTTTACGGCCGTCGCCCTGATCACGAAACTTAAAGATGACGTAGACCAACAACAGCAGCGGTATCACCAAGAAGGGCAAGAACACCAGCGAGCTAAACCACGTAATCCATACCACTTCATGCGCAATATCGCTAGAGGGCGTGGCGAACGCGCCTGCGCTTGGATATTTTGGCGTCTGGGTCGCCGCATCGAGAGCGTAGATATTGGGATTAAACAATTCGACATCGCGATCAACCGGATCACTGACTGCCGGAACCTGAACGATAGGTTCAGCAGCCCCAACCGGGGCGACCCACATGGCGAGCGCCACCATGCAGCAGAAAAACAGGCGACGGAGCATTATTTCACTCCCTTAAGGAATTCGAAGAGGCCGCCAATGTGTTCGGCAGAAGCCAGGTTAAAATCAGCATGGACCGCACCGCTACCGTCAGAACTGGTCAACAATGCACTAAATCGTGCGCGGTCATTGTCTTTCACTGCCGCCTGGACCAATTGGCCTAATCCAGGTTCGGTATTTACCAGCGTGACCAAGCTTTCTACCAACGATGCATTGTCGGATTTGGTGCTCAAACGAGCAAGTTCAGCCCACGCGCGTACGCCAACCACAAGCACATCTTCGGTCTTGGCTATTCCGGCCATCAACTGCAGGACAGGCGCTTTAGATTCAATATCTTCCGGCTGATGTTCAGCACCATGAACGCCAGCAGCTCCCGGGGGCGGAATCTGCTTTTTTAGCTCGTCAGAATTTTCGGATACGTAGCAGACCTTGTTGTTCGTCTTCACCCAGGTTTCAACAATATAGTGATTGACGGCATAGCGCTGTTCGGGCGTCAAGCTTTGGAAGGCGGGCATGGTGCCCAAGCCCTTGGTCAGCACCAAGTATAAGGCGTAAGGACTGCCACCATTGGAATTCTTCCACGCATCGGTGTGAAAATTACGTGGCGCAGGTTTCAAATTCGTCGGATTTGAATTGCCCTGTGAACCGTGGCAATTTGCGCACTTGGCATTGAAGATCACCGCTCCCGCATCAAGCACTTCTGGTGCAATATTTTTGGCCAGCAGTTCATGGTTCGGCTCGGCCTCGCCAGTACTATGCACTGCCAACGGTTCATGATGCCGCGCAGCATGCATGCCCTGAAACAAGTAGTGAAAGAACAGCCAAACCAGAAAGGTCATAATGGCGAAAATACAGACCGACCACAACAGCGGATGGGAAACTTCCGGTTGCTCTGGAGCGGCGTGGGTGTCGTCGTGGGCGGCAGACATCAGTGCAGGTGCTCCGCGTTGATGGTGGACTGCAGGCGGGGGTCAGCTTTGGGCAAAACCCCATGCTTACGCCAGAAGGCAAGCGCCAGCAGCAGCATGCCACCAGCGAAACCGGCGCCGATCAGCAGCGTGTAAAGATCATAGAAACCACGGTACGCATTTGGCGAAAAGGCCGGCATAATCAGCCACGACCAATCCATCCAGTTACCAAACAACACCAACGATGAAACCACCGCGAGTGCTATTGGCCGAGTACGCATGCTCTGACTCATCAAGAACGTAAACGGCACCAAGAAACGCAGACCCGTTTCTACCAAGTAAGCGGTACCGTAACCGTGCTGCATGCGCATCAGAAAGAAGTAGGTCTCTTCATCAAGATTGGCGTAATAGACCACCAAATACTGCGCGAAGCCGATGTAAGCGCAGAAAGCACTCCAGACCAAGGTCCACGTTCCCAGATCATGCAAAGTGTGCGTGCGCACCGTACCAGCCATCGGCCCCTTACGCAGCCAAAGCACGACCAGTAAAAGCACCGCAACAAAAGTCTGCACCGCGCTGGTGAAGCAATAAACGCCCCACATCGCTGACACGAAGTTCACGTGCAAAGAGAGAATCATATCCCAGCAGAACAAGGTGAAGGTCACTGCCATCACCATCAGCCAAGCAATCGATAAGCGCACATGGCGAGCCTTGATGTCAGCGCCTTTGTCCTGCGCTACGCTTAAGCGAATAAACATGAAGCGGAAGAACAGCCAGATCGCAAAGATGCCCAGCGTCGTCGCCGTCCAGCGACCCGGCGACATCCATTCCGATTTATTCAGGCCGTGAGTGTTGTTCATGTGAAAGAGGTCATGATGCGCTTTTCCACCCGCCAAATGCACCCATTCATAAAGATACCCACCGCCGGCAAAAGCGATGGCGGCAAAAGCGATAACGGTGAGCGGCAGCCCCGCCGTCAGGCCTTCCATCACCCGCCGCAATGGAGTGGTCCAGGTGGAATTCGCCGCGCTATGTACCGCGATGAAAAACATTCCGCCGATCGCGATGAAAGTCGGGATCATCATGCCTTGTAGCAATGACGCCCATGCATGTTGCTGCATGCCAAATGCCAGCATGCCAACAAAGGTGCCGATGCCGATCACCAGCATGGCAGCAGAAGCTGCCATCAATCGGGTTCCACCTAACGGCAGAGCGGTCATATCAGTGGTCTTACTATCCACGGTCTACTTCTCCGCATTCCAGGTGGGCTTGATGTATTCAGGCACAGGTTTCGTTGGTGGAATGAACGCATCGCCATCGCCACCCTGCTGAATCAACAACAAGTCTTGCTTCTTTTGCTCAACCATGGCGGCACAGGCAGACAAATCTGCTTTAGTTTCCGCATCGTTGGCCTTGGCAGCGCCAGGAGCGGTGATGGTTTTCAATTCAGCTAAACGTTTTTCTGAATCCACCACAGCCTGCGTCGCGCGCGCCAATATGCTTACGTAACGTACCACCGCCCAACGATCGGCTGGCAATAATTGAGCAGACAAATCCGCCATACGATTACGGCCAAGGCTGATAATGTGATAGATTTGACCATCGCTCATCAACGCTACGTTTTGCGTATTGATCGACGGCACGCCGCCAAAACGATTAGGGTGCTCTTTGGTCGCAGCAACGTAACCATTGGTCGCATCACCGTCACGCCCATGGCACATGGCGCAGGTAGAATTAAACAACTTCTGACCGCGCTTGAGTACCACCGTTGAGGCTGGTTGCGGATTCACTAGCGCAGCCGCTCCAGCAAGGTCGGTAGCAGCAATGCTATAACCCGCGCCCTCGCGCGACACCGTGCCGTCAACTGGCATCAACATCGCGGGAACATGCCGCATGGTTTTGCCGTCCGTCTGCTCCAACACGCCTTGCGATTTATAGCCAGGATGATTGTACATTTCCGGCATGTAATCGAGACCACGAGAAGCTTTCTCGCTCTCGCCGCAGCCAGACAAAGCCAGCGTCGCACCAGCGACCGTCAACACGATGAATTTACGCATGAGCGGGTTCCTCCACCGACGTCGATTGACGCACGCCAAGCACCTGAACTTCTTCGGCACCGTGCTCGCGTAACCACGCTGACAAAACGGCGGCATCTTTGTTTGCGCTGATCGGCAGCACCAACGCAAAAGTATCGTCCGTGATGCGATCATTGATCAGCCGGGTATTCGGATCTGGCAACAAACGACAGAAATGAAGAGCAAGACCCATGTTGGCCAACGCCCCTAGCAGCAATCCCGTTTCCAGAATCACCACCACGAAAGTCTGCCAAGCAAAGTATGGCTTACCGCCAACATTCAGCGGGTAGTCCTGATATTGAGTAAACCACGCCAAGAATAGTCCGAGGGCGAAGCCGATCAAAATCACCGTCAACACCGGACGACCAATCAAACTACGGGGAATGCCCAGTTTGACATCTAGGCCATGTACCGGATACGGCGTGAACGCTTCCGGATGCATTCCTGCAGCCGTCGCTGCGGCGCACGCATCGGTGAAGGTTTGCTGGTCGCGGTAATAACCAGCGACGATGGGTTTCGTCTCACTCATGGTGACCCCCGCCATGCTTGGGTTTCAACAGTTGGGCTTTGATTTCAGCGATCGAAATCACCGG
The DNA here is from genome assembly GCA_043775355.1 of Planctomycetota bacterium. Lineage (GTDB taxonomy): Bacteria > Planctomycetota > UBA11346 > UBA11346 > UBA11346 > BOG-1363. The sequence continues at coordinate 7,196 of JAYVSL010000053.1, read as the reverse complement.
CACCACCCGACAGAAACCAAGGATAAAGAAGAAGAATAAACCAAAAGATCCGCCCAAGATGAACCAATCGAAAGTACGGAACGTAAAGGCAGAGTCCCACGATGACGGCAGATGATCCTGCATCACCGACAGCGAAATGATGACGAAACGTTCAAACCACATGCCGATGTTCACCGCAATCGCGACGGCCATTAGACCGACTAAATTGCGCCGCACGGCCTTGAACCATAGCAACTGGGGAATGGCCACGTTGCAGATCATCATGATCCAGAAGGCGAACGACCAATTACCGAACATGCGATACAAGAATTGGTGACGCTCATAAATCGACTCTGACCACCAAGCGCTAAAGAACTCCATCAGGTAAACATAGCTGACAATCAGCCCGCACGTGAGCATGACCTTGGCCAGTTTCTCCAAGTGATCGATGGTGATGTAGCGTTCGAGCTTCAACATCGAGCGCATGGGAATCAGGAAAACGATGGCCATGGCCAAGCCACCAAAAATTGCGCCGGACACAAAGTACGGTCCAAAGATCGTCGCGTGCCAACCCGGAACTTTGCCGACAGCGGCGAGAATCGCGATGGTCGAGTGCATACCGATAACCAACGGCGTCGCGATCCACGCGAACTGCGAGTACGCACGTTCATAGTGAACCCAGTCGTTGGCTTTACCGCGCCAGCCCATCGCCAACACGCTGTAAATCATCCGTTGCCATTTGTTGGTTGCGCGATCGCGCACGGTGGCGAAGTCAGGAATCAATCCGTAGTACCAGAAAATGATTGAGGTGGTGGCGTACGCGGTCAGCGCAAACACGTCCCACACAATCGCCGATTTCAAGTTCGGCCACAACATCCGATCATTGGGATACGGCATCAGCCAAAAGTCGACCCATGGGCGGCCAGTATGAATCAACGGGAAAAGTCCGGCGATTTGCACCGCGAATACCGTCATCGCTTCGGTTGAACGATTGATGGCAGTGCGCCAGGTCTGGCGGAAAAGAAATAACACCGACGACACCAAGGTTCCGGCGACGGCAATGCCGATCCAGAAGATATAGGTGGTGATGTCGTTGCCCCAGTTCACCGGCTGGTTCACACCGAAAATGCCGTAGCCCTCGATGCAATACGCGGCGATGGCGATGACTAATAATCCAGCAAGTCCCTGCATCGCCGCAATCGCACCATGCCACGCCATCGGCGGCTTGGTAAAAAGCGGCCTGGTAATGTCATCGGTGATCTGACTCGCGGTCAACTTCACTTCCGGCTCACTGCTCAGCGCGGTGCTCATTAGTGGGCTCCCTTACCTGCTGGAGCAGGCGACTTCACTTCATCCGCTTCACCATGAGCAGATGGCGCAGAGGCAACGTGATCAGCTGCCGTTACTGGACGATTGCGAATCTTCGCCAAGTACGTCACTGACGGACGCGTATTCAATTCGACATCGAGCAGTTTATAACCATGCGTTTGGATGATCTGCTGATTCACTGCGGATTTCTCATCATTGAGATCACCAAAGACAATCGCTTTGGTCGGGCAGGTTTGCGCACAGGCGGTGGTCACCTGACCATCGGCGATGGCGTGGTTGGTCGATTTTTCGATTTCGCGAATTTCGCGCGTGCGCTGGACGCAGAAATTGCATTTTTCCATCACCCCGCGTGAACGCACGGTGACTTCGGGATTGAGCGCCATCTCCAGCGGATGTTTGCTCAGCTCTGCCTGAGAACTCGTCGAGCCACCGGTCAAAAGATTTTTGGCAATGCGGCCAAAAGCATCGTCTGCACCCTGCGGTCCAAAACGATATTTGCCGTATTCATACCAATTAAACCGGCGCGCCTTGTACGGACAATTATTCGAGCAGTACCGCGTGCCGATGCAGCGATTGTAAACCATGACGTTGATGCCTTCGTCATTGTGCATCGTCGCCATCGCTGGGCAGGCTTCTTCACACGGCGCATTGCCACATTGCTGACACATCACCGGCTGCTGAACCACTTCCACATCCAGCATGTCCTGGTCGTCATGGTCCGATGAGTAATAACGATCGATACGCATCCAATGCAATTCACGGCCACGGCGCACTTCTTCGCGACCGACAACCGGAATGTTATTTTCTGCATTACAGGCGACCACGCAGGCGTTGCAGCCAATGCATGAACCAAGATCAACGCTCATGCCCCATTTATGACCAACCGATTCATGAGTTTTGCCGAAAAGACTTAGGCGGCCGTGTTCTTTCCCATCCGTGCCAGCTTCCCACAGGGCGCGATGATGGTGACGCTTCTTACCACCAGCATCTTCACGATGAAGTTCAAGCACATCGACGATGGCAATGTCGCGACCCTGCATACGGCTATGGCCCTGCATGTTGGCCAGCTTGTGAATCACGCCCGTTTTAGTGATCGATACGACTCCACCGACAGCCAGCGCTGACACATTGACACTAAAATTGGGCTCAAGTCCGGCATTCGCAACTTCACCAGCGCAATCGCGTGCACGGCCCCAGCCGCTAAAGGTCTGGATGGTGCCTGGGTGTTGGCCTTCTTGGATATGGACTGGCAATTTCACGGAAACGGCGCCGAGTTTCAATTCAACGACTTCACTCTCTTCGATGTGTAAGCGCTGTGCATCAACGAACGCCATCGCCAGGTAATTATCCCAGGTAACTTTCGAAACGGGATCAGGAATTTCCTGCAACCACGCATTGTTCAACCAAGTGCCATCGCCCATGGTGCGCGACGGGCTGATGACCAACTGCATGTCGGTGTCGGCAACCAACGTCGGCAAAGTGGTATCAAGCGGTAAAGTCAGCTGTCCAAGAGCGCCGTCTGCAACCGCAACACTCAGCACACCGCGCGACAACGCGCCATTCCAGAATGCGCGATCATCGGCCACGGCTTTGGCCTGGGCTTTCACTGTTCCTAACCACACTCGCTGAACAAAACGTTGCCAACTCTGAACACCATTGGTCGCAGCAATCCACAGTGGTTTGCTGCTCGCGACGGTTTTCGGAACTGGTTTCTTTGGATCGAGCGCAATTTTTTCCTGCGATATTTCAGCCGAAGTCGCACCCGCAGCGACAGCGAAAGCAAGTAAGCTTTCTTCCTTCGCGCGCGCATCCCACAACGGCGGCATGCATGGCTGCTGCACACTATAAACGCCAGGGCGCAATTCAGCATCGCCCCAACTTTCGAGATCATGCAACGTCGGCGCGACAAAATGACCAAGGCGTGCGGTCTCGGTCAAACGATCGGCCAACACCACCACGGTTTTCACTTTGGCGATTTGCTCAGCCGCGCCGGGCAGATCGAACGCGGGATTGACGCCGCTGATGATCAGCGTCTCCAGCTTGCCTTGCGCCGCTAACGCGAGCACTGCCGCCGCTGGCGCACTGCTGGCGTCAATGCGGTGTTCTGATGCAGCGCCAACCACGGTGACACCATCGTTACCAAGCAACGCATTGAGCGCCTGCACGCCTGACACCAGCAAGTCGCCATTGGCTCGGCTGGAGCTATGCGGCACGCCGTAAATTAAGCTGTTTTTGCCAGCCTTTTTCAGCGTCAGCAAGCTCTCGGCGGTGAATGCCAACGCGTCTTGTTCACCAATCTTTTTCAAACCAAGCGCATCGCCAAGCGACTTACCGCCACGGATTTTTTCCAGTGATGCGGCGATACCAGCAGGAATCTGCTGACCGACGGCCTTGGCAACCAGTTCAGCGATGCCCCAGGCGACATGCACCAGGCGATCGGGCGCAACGCGCACGCGCAGATCGGCGGCTCCACCAGTTTGACTCAGCACCGCTTCGAAGCTGATCACTTGGCCAAGATCGGCTTCTTTCCCAGTTCCGCGCAGGCGACGGAAATCACCGAAGGCAACTAGTTCATCCAAACCAACGTCAGCGAGATAATCTCCGCCAAGGGTGACCAGCAACGATGCTTTTTCGATGCGCCGCACCATTGGGCCACGACCTTGAGCAAACGGCAAATCCGCTCGGGTGTCATGTACGCCATGCACCACGCGGCCGCCGAAGCCCTTAATAAAAGTATCAATCAACGCTTTATTTGCCGGGCCATCGATGGGCCCAGTGATCAAGCCGATGCTTCCGCCGCTCTTCAGCGCCGCGCCGACGGCAGCGTCGAGTTCATTCCAAGTCGTCGAAACGATGGCTTTATCCGTACGTTTCTTCGGGCCGTCTTGCAGGCGATCGGGATCGTACAAATTCAACAGCGATGCTTGCGTTCGCACATCAGCGGTACCACGAGTCAACGGATGATCAGGATTGCCTTCGATTTTAATCGGACGGCCATCATAGGTTTTGACCATCACCGCCACGGGGCGACCAGAATCGCGCACGGTGGAACTGAAATACACCGCCTTGCCGATGGTGCGGCCTTCCGGCTGATGTGCGTAGGGAACAATCGTATCGGGATGTTTCTTATAGCAGCCAGCCAAGGCGAATACCGCTGCGGCACCAGTCAATTGCATGAAACCACGACGATTGACCGCCGGTAAAGTGGAGGTCAGTTCGCGGCGCAACTCACTCAACGCTTCATCGGTATTGCCTGCGGGCTGACAGCTGACGTTGGAATGACCATGGGCCGTGCGCAAATCGGCAATCGCGCGGGCAACTTCTGGACCAAATTCATCGGCACTTACGACCGCATCGGTCAGCGCACGTTCTTCAGGCGCACGCCAAACGCGACGAGGCGCGGCATGCGTGGATGAAGGGTTCAGCATCGGCGAAGAATCGGTCATAGGTCGGGGTTCCGTGGCAGCGCAATGATCGCGTCTGATCTCACTGATGGCAGGTACTGCAATGCGTCGGAGCATTCATGAAGGTCTTGGAAAAATCTTCGAATTTGAGCTTACCGTCGCTTCCACGATAAAGTTCTTCGTACACTTTTTGGTGCGTCATCGGCAGATCGGCAATGCGCCAGCGAGGCAGGCCCTGATTTTCCGGGGCCTTGAGCTGAGCAAAGAACTTGGCCTTCTTGTCTGCGGCAATCTTATCGGCTTCACTCACCACTGGTTGATGATCAACGCCATGGTTAGCAGGCTTTTCAGCGGTATTTCCAGCGATTTCACGTTCCTTGAATTGAACCACAGGGTCAGTCACCGTACGCTCGCTGCGCATCACATCATAATTTGCCGTACCCACGGTGAAGGTCGCTGGTTGACCATCGAAGGCCAATCCGCCGACGTAATTCGATTTGCGATGACAGTCGAGACACCAGCCCATCGACAACGTCGCGTACTGACGAACGACGGCCATCTTCTCGACGGGTCCGTGGCAGGTTTGACAGGCGACGCCGGCTTTGGCATGCCATTGATGACTGAAATAAACGTGGTCAGGCAATTTGTGAACTCGATTCCAATGCACCATGCCACCTTCGTGAACCGTTCCATCTTCGCCTGCATAACTGCCCTTATCAGCAATCGCCAGCAACTTGGCAATCTCAGGACTCTTTGAAGCGACCGCGCCTTTATCTGCGCCGTGGCAACCCAAACACACCGACATCGGCGGCACACCTGCGTGTTTGCCGCGCTCAGCATTGAAATGACAGAACGCGCAGTCCATGTTCATTTCGCCAGCGTGCAGCTGATGACTGAAAGCAATCGGTTGCAGCGGGGCGTAACCCTGGTCGTCAAAAGCGCCGCGAAACCACACTAAAAACCACACCGCGCCGACGACCAGCAACAGCGCCAAAATCCAAAAGCGCTTCAGCAGCCACAGCGGTAACTGCGGTCCCTCAAGGGCCTCTTTGGCAACGACGGTTTCTGACGGACGTGATTCGGACACAGACGTACTCCCGCTGGCGTTGTTGCCAGACTGAGTTGGGGAAGGCGGACCATAGGTATGCACTAAGCTGATATCAAGTCGTCTGATCGATGAAGATTTTGGTATACCTTCAATGAATGGTTAACCGCCAGTATCAGTTTGTTGCAATCCATTCGCAGGAGTGGTGAGGCCCAAACGATAGCGCTGCAACAGATCCGTCACCAGTTCCGGCCCCAGAGGTGCCTCTAACCCGGCACGTCGAGCAAGTTCGTTCACGGTATCGGCGATGCGCTCCAGCAGACGTGGCACCTCAATATCTTGCTCGCACAGCGCAGCCGTACGACAAGCCGCGACCGTGTTCAGCTCCAATTCCCAGCCGCATTTCAGCAACTGTAGTTTACGCGGTTTGCCATGAGCCAGCGCGTCGTCTTGCTTCAAATCAGCGTGAATTTCCAGCACTAACAGCTTGAAATGTTGGTTCAGCTCAGCCGACGGATCATCAACCACCGGCCCATAACGCAGCGCAAAAGACACCGCGTCGCCGTAAATCGCCAATTCCTGTGGGCGCAGACTAATGCCATACAGCCGATCACCGGCAATGGTCGGGACCGTTGCGATCGCAGGAATAGTTGGCGGAACAGACATGGCGCGGGAGTGTGTAAAGATCTGACGTTCAGCAACTGTCGCACCGTGGGCATCCCTCTTTCTCTCCCTCTCTCCCTCTTTCGCTCCCCCTTTCCCTCCTTCTATGCAAAACCATTATCCCGACCCATGTCTGAAGCGCCGTTGTCTGAAACCATCAGCAGTATCATCGATGTCCTACGCACCGAAGCCAAAGCGGTGGAAGGCCTGATCACGCTGGCGCAGCAGCAAAGCGAGACGCTCGAACGCGCCTGTCGCTTAATCCTGACGCAATGCGGCGATGGCAAACCTGGCCGATTGGTTGCGACCGGCGTCGGCAAAGCTGGACTCATTGCGCGTAAAATCGCCGCCACCTTTGCCAGCACAGGAACGCCGAGTTTTTTCCTGCATCCAGCAGAAGCGCGTCATGGCGACCTGGGAATGCTGCAAAGCTCCGACGTTGTCTTGGCGTTCAGCAATAGCGGATCGAGCGAAGAACTCATCGCGCTGCTCCCCAGCTTCACCCGTATCGGCGCACCGCTCATCGCCATCGTCGGCGTGATCGATTCACCGCTCGCGCGCCACGCCACCATTTCACTATCGATTGGCCGCGTGCTCGAAGCCTGTCCGCTCGGTCTCTCACCAAGCGCCAGCACCACCGCGATGCTTGCCCTTGGCGACGCCGTGGCGCTGACGGTTCAACGTCTGCGGCGCTTCACGCCCGAACAATACGCACGCTTTCATCCCGGCGGAGCCCTTGGCCGCAAACTCATGACCGCCCGTGAAGCGATGCGCTC
>JAYVSL010000052.1:0-4347 GCA_043775355.1 Planctomycetota bacterium | reverse complement strand
TTCGCGCGCCAGAACGAAGTGCAACTTATCCGCAAGGGCGGAAAGCCCACCATCGTTGATCTACGCGCCATTCTTGCTGGTGCTAAGGACAGCGAAGATCCAGCGCTGCAACCGGGCGATACGGTATTCGTTCCGGAAAGTCGTTTCTGATGCGCTGCGTGCTTTTATTTTTGACCGCATCCCTGATCACTGCGGTCGAATCAAGCAGTGCTCCGCTGACGCAAACATCGAGCACTGCCACCGGCCCAACGAATGGCGAACGAACCACGAAAGCCAGCGTCAGTGTTGATGACGCGTGGGCGAAAGCGCGCCAACAAGCCGAGAACGAAGCGCAACTGCGACACAATCAAGCGGCAAAAGCCAGCAACGCGGCGCTGAATCTTCGTGGGCCATTAAATGATTCCGAACCTCTCCTTGCTGGCGGTATGGCGAACATCGCTGGCGATGAAGTCGCTATGCTGTTGGAGCTACAACGACGACGGCGAAACGCGAATCCCGATCACCGTAACGGTAATGTCGTCGCTGAAGAATTGGCCGCCGCATTGACCGACACCCGCGGACATCTTCCGGGAGCCAACGAAACTCCGGCACCTTCGCAGCCAACAGATCATCCCACTGATGAGCCACACGCAGGTCCACAGCCGCCGAAACCTACGGGACTTTCGGACCGCCCAGAACATTTTCCAGGCAACCCGTAAAGTAAATTTGCAGGCCATTGCTTACGGGGGAAATAGTCCTCGTCATCTCATGGAAAAGTTTGAAATCGGGAAATAACCAACCACTCGATCGAACAAGAGGAACGGAGAAACGGAGGAAGGCAGAATTCCAGCGGCATGGAAATATTGCGATGAAAACGGCTACTCAGCTCGTGGCTGTTCTCCGTTTCTCCGTTCCTCTTGTTCAATTTTTCTCAGAGTGACCGTCATCGCTGCCGAAACAAACCAGGGTCTTAAAATTATCGCTTACCACGTAAACGCGGTGTCCACCGTGGTCAGATAACGTTCATAGGCCGCGCTGTTTCCGAGATTTCCTCGGTCAGAACCTACGGTCAAACGAATGACGAAACCGTCTCGTGCCCAGATCTCGGTTCCCGCACGCAAACGTAGCGTCAGCGTATGCGGATTATCACTTGTGGCCGAACCACTGCGTTGCAAATCATAATAATCGACCTCGCCAAAAATCCCCAGTGACCGACGTAGGCGCCATCGCGCATGCAACCAACCTTGCAATAAATACGCGGCGTTGGCATCAATGGTCGGCGTCACTTGACTAGCGACACCAACATCAACGCGCGTGTATTCTTCCGGATCCCAACGCAGCAACAGCTGACCCGTTGGACGCGCCATCGTGGCATCACCGTACGCCGCATTACGGGCAAAGTTGTCGCTGTATCGACGATATTCGACACCCGCCGAACCGAACAACGACAGCAACGGAGCAAGATGATAATCAACTAACGCCGACAGAGCTACGCCACTGCCATCTTGATAATTACTACCACTTTGTTGGTAATTGATGCGATCGAATTCCACTCGCACACCCAAAATAGTTTGACCATCTGAACGTCCATAACGCCACTCTGCCGACAATCGCGGCCTCGTATAATCGCGTTCATAGGCATCGAACACGACGGCATCCTCCAAGAAATTTTCCGCCACTGCGCTCACACCGAATCGAATGGTATTCAGCGTTCCACGCATCCACCAACCGGCATCGAGGTCATAGTGTGAACGTAAAACCTGAACGCCGGTCTCAATCAATGGATCATCAATCAGCATCCCGCCTAACTTTACGGCTGCGAGTGGTCCGATCGCCGATTCGCGCGTCCAACCCATTTCAACCCGTCCACCGGTAAAATCGTGATCATGGCGATCCTGATAGCGCCGGGTCTCAAGCTGCCCATCAAGAACGATTCTATCCGCGACCCCTGGCAACCAATACATCTGTAAACCAGCCAAGCCCCGCGCATACACATCTCCATCTGGGTTATTGGGAGTCGCATCCAAGTTGGAATCGTAACCTAACCCCAACAGCAATTTCGGATGCAACTCAACTCGGCCATCGTCGAAAATGAGATTGCCGCTTGGGACGACCGGGATTTGATCGATCCAGATAATTTCGTGGTTTTCGGCGGCGTTCACTGAAAGTAATGACGCCGTAACCATTCCAAGTGGAAGACATACGGTTGAGTAAAACGAACTGCTCATGGTCAAAAGTTACCAAACAAAGACCATATTTACCATGACCGAATAACCTATGACTCTGATCCTGACTAAGAGTAGGTATCAAAACCATCTGCGTAGCGAGCCCGAGGCAACGTCGAGCGAGGTATACCCTTTCAGGGCGCATAGGAAGACCATCGATTTAGAGCGGAGACATGGCCGAAGGCCATGTCTCATGAACTGTATGAACCCTTTAAACCAACTCCTCTCGACTTACAGTACCTGAAGGCCTTGTGTTGACGGGGAACGGCCTTGGCACATCTTCACGAAATGACTGCTAAAACTCTAGTTCCTAATAATATGACTGATGTTGGTCGGGCGTGGCTTGGCATGCTGGTTGTCGCTATCCATTCGATAAAAATATCTCTGGTTTGTCAGTATGTTTCAGGCCTCCATTTTTCTCCGTACGCGTTGACACTGAATCTATTACTGACACTCCCTTGGTGTTTTCTGTTTTTTTGGTTGGTTGGTAGATCACGGAGTATTTTAGTCATTTATTGTCTTCTTCACTATCTGGTTCTATGCATCCTGATCACTTACCGGGGATATGCTGGTTCCTTCCTAACGCTAGATGCGATTACCTCGACATGGAGGGAAGCACTTTTGCTGACCCCTGGAAAGTCATTCCCAATTCCTACAATGGCGGCTTGGTCATTCGTCGATCTGCCATTTATGATGGCAATAATTTGGCTGAGATTTTCGCTTCGGGTTGGTGGCAGGATGAAATGGGCTGTTGTTGTGGGGTGTGTTGGACTTGCGATATTATCACATGGCGTGTTTCAAGGGTATGTCTTCCAGGGATTAAAGCGTGATTCCGGTAGCGTCGTCCGTCTCCAGGGAATTATGCCCGCGTATATCATGGAGACAGGGTCCTGGTTCGGAATGGGGCCAGGTTTTCGCGTCCCCCCCGTCAAATCACTGGTCTACAATGGCCGACCTCCTGTAAAAAACATTATCGTCATCCAGGTCGAATCGTTGGATTCACATGTCATTCGGACCATGCATGGCGGTCAACCGGTTATGCCTTTTCTCCATCAACTCTGCAAGAATAGCCTGTATTATCCGTACTGTCTTTCTTACCACTATATTGGAGGAAGCAGTGACTGTGACTTCTCCATTCTCACTGGCATTGAGCCCTCTACCTCCAGCGTATCGATGAAGATGATATCTGAGGAACTGATAAAAAATTCGATCCCCGGCCATCTCCGGAAAACGGGGTATCGGTATTCAATTTACAATGGGTACGTGGGTGGGCTCTTTGGCAGAGGAAGCGGCTATGCGAAGATGGGTGTCCAATTCTATGGATCAGATACCATGGGGCTCCCGATTATCGTGGGCAATCCGGATTCGCGAATCTTTGATAAATATCTTGAGGAGCGACGGACCTACCAAGATGAGCCGAGCGTATCCCACATCATTACGGTTACGAGCCATACCCCATTTGATTTTGTCTATTCTCTAGACGGGGAGGCAAAAACTTGGTTCAAGTCGATTTCGGACTCTCGTGTCAGGGATTACTTTTCTTCAATGAAGTATACGGACGAATGCATTCGGAGAGTTTTTTCTCATTTTGATATGTCTTCAACCGTTGTGGTGTTAGTCGGCGACCACCCACCTGCGGTTCCATTCTCTCGGAGGCAATACGATACCACAGAGAGGGCGGCCTGGTTTGACTCATCATTCATAGATGAGAACGGGAGACTCCTAGAATTTACAAGCGTCATGATTGTTGGTGCCGGCATTTCGCCAGAACTTCGGACATCAGTCGCCACTTTTCCGGATATAGCGGCTACCATTCTTGATCTTTCCGGGTTCGTTGGTGATTTCGCAACCAATGGGAGATCATTGGTTGCCTCGGTAGCGAGCAAGGATTTGACAACTGTCCGGGAGATATCCTTTAAAGGAGCCGTTTTTAACTCGGAGAAGATGCAGGCGATGATCACGAAGTACGGTGCAACAGTTCAAGTCTTGCCGGCCGAAACCTCGATACAATCGCCATGAAAATGTATTTGAACCCCCTCTCCCCCCAATGGCGTTGCGTTAGGCAAAATGCCATGAATTACCGGGTTTTTCTGTAAATTAGCACTTGACATTCAGCTCCGAAAAATTTTTCGGGACTTATGGC
>JAYVSL010000051.1:0-6756 GCA_043775355.1 Planctomycetota bacterium | reverse complement strand
TCCGGCTGCGCTACGAAATGGAAACGCGGCCGGAGCTACCGGGCCGGTAAGAACTTATCGAAGGACCACGCGGGAGAATGAGTCAGGACCGGCGCATCAGCCTTTAGCTTCATGTCTTAGATTTATTATGGTTGGCAGGCGGCAGCAAAGGCTTACGTTAAAGCAACTGGCACAGCCAAGTTTAAGCTGCCGCAATAACCCGTTGAAAGAGCGAATCCATGAGAACCATCGTCATCGCTGTTGCCTGCCATATGTTACATATTTTAATTGCGTGTGCAGCGGCGCAGGCAGGGGAGTTCTCGTATAAATCCGGGACATCAATTAATGCCGACGAACTACGCATCGAGATATCACGAGCCTATGGCCTTATTTTGCAATGGCCACTAACTGGTCAAATAGTAATCGGAGACGAAGCACAGAGTGTAGATAATCGAAATGAGCTTGGAGTAAGCGAAATACTGGGAGGCATTCTAAAATCAGAGCGATTGATCGTCTCTTCAGGTGATAATGTATTTATTGATGTGAAGCTAAATCCACGGGAATCATCTGATGCATTAATAGGTGTTTCCGAAATAATTATTTGTTCAGTGTTCTACCGCTCCCAAGGTGAGATAGAGCTCCGCATGTGTGGGCCTAAGAATACACTGAGGAAAATCGCAAGTTGCGTGATAAGTCCAGATGGCCGCTCGAAAATTGAGCTAAAAAAGAGATCCGACTCGGTTTATGGGGCTCATATTGCCGATTCGGCAGAGCAATGGACCGGGAAAATTAATAATGATGCTAATCTGGTTTTATCTGGAATCGCTTTGGGATCCGTCCGGAGAACTCCATTTTCGCTAATCAATAGCAAAGAGACAGGCCCCGTTGAAGTTAGAAAGGAAGGGCCGTCAGTGCGAGTGGTCGCCCTAGGGGAAGTGCCATCTCCTGTCGGTCTAGAAGTTAAGTCGGGAAGCAATAAAGTCTGCTGTGCGATAAAAATTAACAAGGACGTTAGGTTGGTAGATTTGTTAGTTATGTCAAAAAAAGCAAAATTTCTAACAACCTTTTCCTCCAAAGACAGCGGTGAAACATACGTCGAGTATTTAATCGAACGAGAATTAATGAATGATCCAGTCAGCGTGTGTCTTTATGACGAGGCAGTTGTCGCTGACAGGCATCAGGACAAGATACAAATTAGTGTATCAAAAGTGAAATAAAGGCGATCCAAAGGAAGGCGATCCAAAGGAAGGTGACGATCCAATAATGGAGTCACCTATCCGACCCACACGAAAGCCTGAAGCGCCAAGCCTTTTCATCCTCTCACCTCCGCGTCTCCAGTTCGATTTTCTTACCGCTTTGATGAGTCATTCGATGACGTGGACAGAGATCCTCTCCTCGTCATGAACGAACACATTTGAAACGAAATCAGCCCCGCCGAGGCGGACGTTTTCCCGCTGGCGCATCGCTGCGGACCCAATTTTTGCCATTCCAGACTTCATCGCGATGATCGCCACCACCGTCAGCTGGCGGTCTGCCGCGAGGCGGGCCGTCATTGCGAGCATCATGGTCTGGTGGGCCGCGACGATATTGGCCACGCGGGGCATAGCCGTCTTGGCGAGGTCGGCTTCCACCGCCGCCGCCGCCGCGACCAACAACCGCTTCGAGGCGCTGGCCAGAGAGACCGATTTTATCCGGCCCAGCGATCAGGCGTTTCGAAATCAACAGCGACAAGACTTTGCACGCCGCTTCGCCAGCATCCATCTCTTCGCACAACTGAGCAAACAGATCGACCACGCCATCGGCCACTGGTTGCGCGCACAAAATCTTGATCAGTTTTTCGTTTTTACGTTTGTGAACATCGGCCAGTGATGGGATCTGACCATGAACGAAGGATGCTTTAATCGCGTGCTGAATTCGACGCAGTTTGCTGAATTCATATGGCGTCACCAAGGTAATGGCTTTGCCCTTACGTCCGGCGCGGCCCGTACGACCGATGCGGTGGACATAGCTTTCTTGATCGAAAGGGATGTGATAGTTGAAGACGTGAGTGACGTCAGTGACGTCCAGTCCGCGTGCAGCAACGTCGGTGGCGACCAAGGTTTCGATGCGGCCTTTTTTGAACGCCGCGATCGCCATTTGGCGTTGATCTTGTTCCATATCGCCATGCAAGGTGCCCGCAGAAAAACCGTGCGATACGAGACTGGTGCACAGCTGATCTGCTTCGCGCTTGGTCCGGCAGAAGACAATCGATTTGCCCGGTTCTTCCGCCTCAATCAGGCGAATAACGGCATCAGAACGTTCACGCTCTTCGATGACGTAGAAGAATTGTTCGACATCCGATTTGAACTCGCTGGTCGCAGTCAGATTGATGGTCTTTGGCGTTTTCAGGATCTTGTTGGCCAAAGTCCGAATCTGCGGCGGCATGGTTGCCGAGAACATCAGCGTTTGACGATCTTCCGGCAAGAATTCGAAGATCGCCGTGATGTCTTCCAAGAATCCCATGTCCAACATTTCGTCGGCTTCATCCAGAATGACGGTATGCGGCTTGAAATTACGCAGATTTTTGGAATTGAGATGATCGAGCAAGCGCCCAGGAGTGGCGACCACGACGTTGGCGCCGCGATCAATCTGCTCCAACTGACGACGGCTCGATTGCCCGCCATAAACCGCTACCGTGCGCGCGCCGGCCTGACGACCCAGCTTATATAACTCATCGCCAACCTGGGCAGCGAGTTCACGCGTTGGCGTGATCACCAAGATCTGCACGCCTTTTGCCTTGGGGTCGAGTCGGTGCATCGCTGGCAATCCAAATGCAGCGGTTTTACCGGTGCCGGTTTGCGCTTGCGCGATCAAATCGCCGCCAGCTAAAATAACGGGAATCGCTAAGGCTTGAATCGGACTGGCGACGGTGAAGCCGGCTTCAGTCACGCCCGCGATAATTTCGCTTCTCAAACCGAACTCGGCAAAGGAAACGGTAGGGGCTGGTTGGTCGGCGGGCATGGCAACTCACTTTGTGGCGCTGTGTCATCCACAAATGTTGGAGAAAAGCAAAGCTAATGAGCCGATGGTTGTTTCAGTGCAGCAAACGCGTCCTGCGAATGCGCGCTCAATTATTCTCTGTCAGCCCACTCGACCACGTTTGATTTTGCCATGGAGCAAGGATCGCGCGCACCTCTCGCATCAGCGATTCGTCGTTATTATCAGCTAATGTCGCGAGATTGGCGTGCAGTTCAGCAACCGAACCAATGCCGACAAAGGTCGATGTGACTCCTGGCAAGGTCAGCGCAAAACGGAGCGCGAGCGTCCCCAGGTTGGTTCTACGCTCCGCGCACAACGTCGCGGCCTGACGACATGCCTCACGCATGCCCGCTGGCGCCGGATGCCAAGACGGCGGGCCTTTGGGTGACAGTAAACCCATCGCTAACGGCGACGCATTTAAAACGCCGACCCCCTGCGTCTGCAACCATGGCACTGCACCCGCCAGCGAATCGTCGAGCAACGTGTGATGGCAATACGACAACACGCTGTCGACCTGCGCCTGCGCCAATACCGTGCGAAAGATCTTGAGCGGATATCCCGTAATGCCGATGGCGCGGACCTTGCCGATTTTTTTCAGATGAACCAGCGCTGGCAAAGTTTCATCAATGATTCGTTGCAGCGGCCAGAATTCGATGTCGTGGCATTGAATGAGGTCAATGTAATCGGTGCCCAGGCGCGCAAGGCTTTCATCGACGCTCGCGGTCACGCGTGCGGCGCTAAAATCAAATGTTTGATCGCCATAGCGTCCGACTTTGGTCGCCAAAATATAAGATGACCGCGCCGCTTCGCGTAAACAGTGACCAAGCGCGCGTTCTGATTCCGTGTTGCCGTAATACGGTGACGTATCGAAGAAATTCATACCCGCCGCCAGCGCCGCATGCACCGCGCGTTCAGATTCGCTCAGCGCCATCGGACCATACGAACCACCAAGTGTCGCCGCGCCGAATCCGAGCACCGGCACGCGAATGCCCGTGTGACCGAGAAGTCGCGTTGGAATGGGCGCAGGAACCGAGTTTAGATTGCGCATGGTTAAACTCACGAACTCCACGGGGAAAGGCTGATGGTCTTCTTACTACGGCGAAACGAACATCACAAGAAATGAATGCATGCCTAAAGCCGTTCAGTCGACAACGCTCGCCGACAAGTCCTTTGTCGACCGATAGCAGCGCACCAAAAAAAGCCCGCAGCGGGATTCCGCTGCGGGCTTGGCTTACACGTCAGATGACGGTGAGCTTACTTCTTTTTCGCGGCGGCTTTGGCTACTTTGGCGACCTTGGCAACTTCTTTCACATCCGGCTGCCATTTGACGCCGGTCTTCTTCCATTTGCCGGTCTTGGCCGAGGTCAACACGGCTTCGCAAACCTTGTCGCTTTCCAGCGCATCACGGAAGCTTGGGCGACATGGCTTGCCTTCGCCGAGCGCTTTGAGGAAGTCAGCGACTTGGTGGACGAAGCTATGTTCATAACCGATTTGCAAGCCGGGCACCCACCAGTTTTTCATGTACGGCTGATCGCCGTCGGTGACGTGAATCGAACGCCAGCCACGGGTGATCGATTCATCGCGGTAGTCGAAATATTCCAGGCGATGGAGATCATGAAGATCCCACTTGATCGAGGCGTTTTCACCGTTGATTTCAAAGGTGTAGAGCGCTTTGTGGCCGCGCGCGTAGCGCGTCGATTCAAAGGTGCACAGCGAACCGTTTTCGAAACGGCCGATGAAAGCACACGCATCGTCGATGTCGACTTTTTCAACCTTGCCGGTGAGAACGTGTTTACGTTCTTTGACAAAGGTTTCGGTCATCGCGGTGACATCGGTGATGCCGCCGTTCAGCCACATCGCGGTGTCAATGCAATGCGACAGCAAATCGCCAGTCACGCCCGAACCAGAAGCCTTCGAATCCAAGCGCCACAGACCAGCGCCACCCTGCGGTAGATCGGCATTGATGGTCCAATCTTGCAAGAACACCGCGCGGTAATGGAAAATGCGTCCGAGCTTGCCGCTATCAATCAACTGCTTGGCAAGGCTAACCGCAGGAATGCGGCGATAGTTGTACCAAACGGTGTTGGGCACGCCGGCAGCTTCGATGGCCTTGACCATTTTCTCTGCTTCAGCGACGGTGCGACCCAACGGCTTTTCGCACAGCACCATCTTGCCAGCTTTTGCCGCCGCGATGGCGATTTCAGCGTGGCTGTCGTTGGGCGTGCAGATGTCGATCGCATCAATGTCTTTGCGTGCGATCAGTTTCTTCCAATCGCTTTCGGTCGATTCATAGCCCCATTGTTCAGCGAAGGCCTTGGTCTTCGCTTCGTCGCGACCACAAACGGCCTTGAGCACCGGCTTGTACGGAAGGTCGAAAAAATTCGACACTTTACGGTAGGCGTTGGAGTGAGTGCGGCCCATGAAGCCGTAGCCGACGAGGCCGATGTTGAGAGGTTTGCTCATGTTGATGTTCCGTGGATGTAGGATTGTTGGGGAGATAAATTGAACAAGAGGAACGGAGAAACGGAGGAAGGCGGAAGAAACAGCAGTGTCTGAGCGATCACTGGTTTGCTGTTGTCCTCCGTTCCTCCGTTTCTCCTGTTCAATCCTGCTTAGGCCTTCGCCTTGTTCTCAGCCTGCTGCCAACCGTGCGCGTCGCGCACCGCTGACATCGCGGCAAGAATGTCATTCCAGGTTTGCTGCTGTTTCATCACTGAGTTGGGGAACATGCAGCCGTCCCAGCAGAGATGCTTGATGGTTTTGTTGACTTCGCCCTTGGCATCGCGCAGCCAGAAGCCAGCGGCTTTGGTGATGTCCAGTTTGCCATTGGGATCTTTGGCCAAGCAGTGACGGCCGGTCTTGTCGTGCGAACCCTGGCCTTTGACCGTGCCATCGTTCTGCGCGACGTGGAAATCGAGCGTCCATGGACGCAAGACATCGGTCATCTTTTTGTAAGCGGAGTAGAAAATTTCTTTGTCTTTCCAGTCATAATTGGCGGGCAGCAATGCGTCTTCCGGGGCATTGTAACCCATCAGGAATAACAACGTGTGAGCCATGTCGGACTGCATGCCGACGACGCCGGGCATGTTTACTTTTTCCAGCAGGTCAGCGATTTTGCGCCAGCTCTGCATACCGCCCCAGCAAATCTCGCCTTCGGCGGCCAGACGTTCGCCGTTATCCTTCGCGACTTTGCCAGCTTCGCGGAAAGTGTCAGCGATCAACTTGGTATTTCCGACGGGATCCTTGGCCCAATCAGCGGGGCCGCCAGCGGAGTCGATGCGAATCAGATTATCGCTGCGAACGCCAAGCTGCTTCAACTTATTGGCGATGCGGCAGGCTTTTTTGACCTGGGTAATAAACTGCGCGCGCTCAACGTCCGTACCAAAAGCCGAGCCGCCACCGGTACCACCCCACACGGGCGCAACCAGCGAACCGATAGTGAGATTCTTCGCTTTCACTTTGTCAGCGAGTTGTTTCAAAACGTCGTCGCTGGCGTCGATACTCAAATGCGGATTGAAGAGGAAAATATCGATGCCATCAAATTTCACGCCGTCGACGTCAGCTTTCGCCGTCATGTCGAGCATGGTGTCGAAATCGATGAATGGTTCATCGGTCGGACCAGTGCCGCCCTTGCCGACTAAGCCTGGCCAGGTGGCATTGTGGAGTTTAGGAAAATTGTTGGGGTGCTTACTCATGGTGCATCCTGGGTGATGAGAAGATGAGGAGACGAAACTAGTTAGCTTGGTGAATGACCACACC
>JAYVSL010000050.1:0-38693 GCA_043775355.1 Planctomycetota bacterium | reverse complement strand
GCCTTGCTGAGAACACCAACACAGCGAAACAAGACGCAAAGAAAACCCCAAGCCGGAACGGCTTGGGGAAAGGGGCGGTTTTTTCAGTTAAGAAGTGAGAAAGACACGAGAGAGATGTCTATTTCTTCACTCAGTGACAAAAGAAATGCGTATGTCCATTATGGATCATCCATTTCCATTATTGGATCATCGTCCATTATTGGATCAACATCCATTATTGGATCATCCATTATTGGATCATCGCGCCACGTTTACCAGCCTTGAATACGAAGATGCGCGTCTTCGCCTTCGTGAACGACTCTCTGGCTTAAATCTGCGCCCGAAGACGGAACCAGAGCCCAATCGGACAATTAACGAACCATAAGCGTTGGATTTGACCGTTCATTTTGTTCATCGGCAGGCCAGAAGGCCTGCCGAGGTCGTTTGTCGATTTGGGAAATAGCTCGGCGAATGATGTCGAAAGCGACGCATGTGCACGTACAAGGGATGGGTTTTTGCAGGCGATTGTGCGGTCATCATCGTCGCGTTGATCCGTTGATCATGAGTGACTGAAGAAGGGGCGTCGCGAGCAACTCACGGTGCAAGCTTGTGTTACACGGCATGCTCATAGCTTTAGCGCCTTATTCTGACTGCGCATGAGCGCCGCCCTTCAGGGTTGAGTGTCCGCAGTCTCACCGACAACCGAATATCATCGGGCGTCACCACGATTTGGATCATCACGATGGGTTCTCACATATTAATGAATGTTCTCGACGAGCAAGAAATGCGCGTTGGGGTCATTCGTGACGGTCGTCTCGAAGCGCTTATTCATGAGCGCATCGGTGAAGGTCAGCATCTTGGCAATATCTACAAAGCTCGGGTCGCCAATGTCGAGCCGAGTTTAGATGCCGCATTTCTCGATCTCGGTGCCGGGAAGAACGGTTTCATCCATATTGATGAAGTGATCCACGATAAAGGTCGCAATGCTCGTATTGAACAGGCGCTGCAACCGGGTCAGGAAATTGTGGTTCAGATCACCAAGGAATCGATTAAAGATAAAGGCCCATGCGTTAGCATGTATGTGTCTTTGCCCGGTCGTTATCTGGTGATGATGAATAGCGAACAGGCCAAGGGGGTATCGAAGCGCATTGAAGATCAGGTAGTGCGCAAGCGCTTAAAAACCCTGCTCGCCAGTTTTGAGCTGCCTGCAGGCATGGGTTTTATTGTGCGCACAGCGTCGGCAGATCGCAGTGAAGCCGATATTCGCTTCGACTACGATTTTCTCAAACGTTTGTGGGCAGAAGTTCAAGCGCTGACGAGCCGCGTGCGGGCGCCATTTTGCTTGTATCAAGAGGCCGATGTGGTCGTGCGCACGTTGCGTGATGTCGCCAGCACGGATGCACAAGCCATTATTATCGATCAAGAAAAGCTCTATGATGAAGCGCGGGCTTTTGCGCAAGTTTTCATGCCCGAAATTTGTGATCGAATTCAATTTCATCGTGAAGAATTGCCTCTTTTTACGTATTATGGCTTAGAGGAACGAATTGGGACGATCTACGATCGTAAGGTTCAATTAGCCTCGGGCGGTACGATTGTCATTGAACAGACCGAGGCGTTGGTCTCCATTGACGTGAACAGTGCGCGCAATCGCGATGCCGGCGATGTCGAGACCACCGCTTTGATGACTAATTTGGAGGCCGCACAGGGAATTGCTCAGCAATTGGTGCTGCGTGACTTGGGCGGCCTCATCATCATCGACTTTATTGATATGGAGGATCGCGATCACCAAAAGTTGGTGCAGCTTGCTCTGCGTCGTGCGTTGGCTGGTGACAAAGCGAAAATCCAGATATCGCCGATGTCGCGCTTCGGTTTGGTTGAAATGACTCGTCAGCGCACTCGCCCTAGCCACAAGCTGGTGGCGTCGAGTGAATGTCCCTACTGCGTAGGCACTGGCTCCATCAAGACGGCAGAGAGTTTCGAAATTGATTGTATGCGCGCGATTCGCCAAGCTATGTCGACCCGTAATCTTACCCGTTTGGAAGTGGTCGTACCGCAAGATTTGGCGGTAAATGTGCTTAATTCACGTCATCGTGAACTGGCTGCGCTGGAAGAACGTTATGACTGTCGAATTTTGTTTACCGCAGATGGGCTGATGAAAGCGCGCGATTTCCGCTTGCTCCCGACTGCACGCAAAGGTGAACGCCGTGAACGTACGGAAAAGCCGGTTCGCCCAAGCTTGTTAGCGCCGCTGATGGTTGAACAAGCCAAGGCCTTGGCTTTAGCGAAAGAAGTCGCGGCGATGAAGCCCGACGATCTTGAGCGCGAGTTGGAAGGCGGTGCTGCGAGTGTTGTCGTCCCCGTTGTGCAAGCCCCAGTGGTGCAGCCACCTGTGGTACGTGCGGTGCCGTCCTTGTGGGAAGAAGCGGCGGCTTTGCGGCGGCTTTTATTCAGCCCGAATATTGCGGTCGCCGTGGTTGTTCCGGCGCCGTCTCAGAACCGTACCAGCCGAGACCTTGCGCACCCTGACTCGGCCGCTAGGGTTCCGCGCCGTTCACATGGGCGTCGCCGTCGTTGAAGGCCGCCCGCCCAGTCCCGCTTAGCTGACCGTTTCAGGAGTTTTACATGTACGCCGTCATCCAAGATCGCAGCCATCAGTACCGTGCTTCTGCCGGTGATCGCCTCACTATTGACCGCAATCAAGCCGAAGTCGGCGCGATGGTCGAAATGCCAGTGCTGCTCCTTGCAAGCGATGCAGGAATCAAAATTGGCGCGCCGTTCGTCGCTGGTGCCAAAGCTGTGCTCAAAGTAGTTGAGCATAAGCGCGGCGAAAAAATCATCATCGGTAAGTATAAGCGCCGTAAACATAGTCTTCGCCGCCGTGGTTTCCGTGCGGAACAGACTGTGGTTCAAGTGGTTTCGATCAGCGGTTGACGCACTGTCGGACGTTTCGTCCTTCGTATCTGGAATACCGCCATGGTCGTCAAGACTGTGGCGGTCGTCGTTTGTACACTCAACGCAGTGCCCGGCATACGGGTGATCTCATCGTGTGAGCGCAATGGCGATGATATCCCGCATACCGTCTTCTTGTTGGTCGCGAAATTTCCCATGCGAGGGGAAAGGACGAGATTGACCGAAGATCAAAATCTAAAAAGGACACCTCGCCATGTTAATGATCTGTAAACGTCAAATAACCAAAATGACTCAACACTGGACAGTCGTCATCCTTGTGGGCTTGGCGTGTTCAACGATTTCGGCTGTTGAAATGCGAAATTTCGAAGCCGTTTCACCGATCACCGGTAAGCCATTTTCGGTCGTCTATGAGCCACCAACGAAACAAGGTGGAGACTTTCTGGCGGACATGGGCAGTGATGATGATGGTTGTCGTCATAGTTCGGGTGCTGCGGAATATGATCTCTATGTCGCTACGGATCCGCGCAGTTATTTTAGTGCGATGGTGGCAGAATGGGATGAAAAAACCGGAAAATTTCGTGCGCCATTATCCGCTGATTTCCGTGCGTGGGTAGATAAAGAATTTAATACCGAGTATAAAATTGATTGGAATAAAGGTTTTCAAACGGCAATCGGTATGGCCAAACAACGTGGCATGCAGCCGCCAGATCGTGATACCTTTGTTCTATCACAAGGCGACATCCCGATTGAGCGCCGGTATGAATATACCTATAGATGTTATGAGAAACGAGGTGCCCGTCCGGCCGTATTAGCAAAAGTGGCGCTGATGGGTGCGTGGGCGTTACGTTGCCGAGCGAATTTATCGATTGCCCATCCATCCCTCGCCGGCGGCTATAGTGAGCTCAATGATAAAGTTGTTCGCAAAATCAAGGACGGCGAAAAGTTTTCAATTGCGAAGTGGTTACCCATTTATCGCTCAATCTTTGAGAGCGAAAGTCTGACCGACGAGGGATATTTTATTGCTGGGCTAACTACGTACGGTTTTGAAATGCGTGATGGTAATTTGGCGAATTGTCAAAAAATTATCATGAGTCTCAATGAACGACTGAAAGAGCGAAAAGATGGTGAGCTGATGCGCAGTCTTGTGCGCTCACGCATCACGCTACAGCGTGTTTACCTGTCGTTTTTGCAACGTTCATCGAGTGAATTTATGGAGGCCATTGCCGGCGAAGAATTTCCGCGGATCAAGTTGCCGGAGACCATGCTGGTAGTAGCTGAATCTCTTCGTCGCCAAGCAGAGATCGGCGTGCCTGGCAAAGACGCGTCGGCAGTGCGTGCGATGGATTGGTATTTAGCGATCAGCAAGATGCCAGAAACCGAACCGGCTTTGCGCGCAGATATGCGGACTCAGGGCAAGGCACCGGCGACGGATGCCCCTTATGCCGTCCACTTGGGATGGATGGCTGATCGTCAGATCGATAATCTAACTAAAGCTGGTGTGGTTCATCCAGGCACGATTGCTGGTATCGATAAAGCGCTCCTCACGGCGATTGTGTTTGAAGGCCTCGGTACTGATGCATACAGCAATCCAGGTTGGAAGCCGATGACCGGCAAAACCCAGGTCGAATGTGCAACGATCTTAAATATGGTCGGCACGGCAGCGATGGATTACGCGTTTCACTATGATAGTTGGCCGACCAGCCTGGGACAAATGTGGGAGCGTGGCGTGATTCATGATCGGAATTATGTCAATCGCTTCCGTTGCCCGGTTAGCGGAGAACCACTGCTCTATGCACCATTGCCTGGGAATATCGGCAACACCAATCCGATGACCATTGTCTTGGCGACGAAAGATCCAGTAAGCACGAATCAAGGCCCGCGTTATGGTGTATTTCTTGCTAATAAGACCTTGGCTTGGAGCGCTCAGTCGGTGAAAGCCGGAGAAATTTATAAGCGGCCTTAGGCATGCGTCTCGGTGAGCTTATTGGCCATGGTGGCATTCCACGGTTGATGGTGCGTCTAATCGCCCGCAAGCGACTTCCGCATGCCTTGATTTTGGAAGGCATCGCGGGATGTGGTCGCCGGACCATCGCGCGCGCTATGGCCCAGGCGTTACTTTGTGCTGATGCTCAGGACGGCGATGCCTGTGGTCATTGCCCTTCCTGTCAGCAGCTAGTCGCGGGCACACATCCTGATTGCATCGAACTTCCACATGACAGCCTCACGGCTGATTTGCCGCTCGATTTAGTGCGTGAGTTGGTGGTTGAGGCGGCTTTTACCAGTCCGCTGATGGGCTCAGCAAAAGTTTTCATTCTTCCCGGAATCGAGCGCTTGGCGACGGCCGCTGCCAACACGTTATTAAAAGTTTTGGAGGAACCGCCGCGTGGTACCTACGTAATCATGACGACGACCAGCGCTGCGGGAGTTTTGCCGACGATTTGCTCTCGTGCGCAGCTGTATCGTTTGTTGCCACTGTCGGTCACTGATATTTCGCAGATTTTACAGCGTCAGGGAAAGACATCAGCCGAGGCAACTCGATTGTCACTCGTAGCTCAGGGGTCGCTACGTGGCTTGGATGAACGCTCGACCGAGGTTCCTTATGCAGCGCTTGAAGGTTTATTGTCCGGCAATTTGGATGAATCCATGGTCAGTGAGGTGATGAATCAATTGCCCCAGCGCCCGGGTGAAGATGCTGGCGATCGGACATTAGCCAGTGAGCAACGTCGAGTCTTGGGAATGTGGCTGCAAGCTTTGGTGCAACGTGAACGGCGCGGGTTGGTCGGCGCGGATGCTGAACTGGCATGTGAGCGCATCGAACGAGTGCTGCGCTTACAGCATGACCTTGATCGCCATCTGAGCCCTCAGTTAGTCATCGAAGGGCTTGCTCTACCATCTCGTTGAATCAATTGAGCATCTATGGGACAAGAAATGCCGATAAGTAGGGGGCAAACAAGTTTGGGAACAGTTGCAACCTCGAATACGCTTGGTTGAATGCCGACCACTTGGAGCCGGCATGGGGCGTGATGCTTTATTAGATATGTACCTCAAAGATGTGTCAGGATTCTCAGTCCTGACACGCGAGCAAGAATGCGCGCTTGCTCGACGATTGCGCAAAGGCGATCGCAGCGCGCGACAAGAGCTCATCCAATGTAACCTACGTTTGGTTATTAGCGTCGCTCGTCAGTACGAAGGCCAAGGGATGCAACTGCTCGACGTGGTCGAGGAAGGCAACATCGGGCTGATGCGTGCGGTCGAGCGTTTTGATCCAGAAATGGAATGTCGTTTTTCAACCTACGCAGTGCATTGGATCAAGCAGGGCATTCGCCGGTCGTTGCTGGAAAAAGTTAAAAACATTCGCGTACCGGCTTACATGGCAGAATTGGTGGCGCGCTGGAAAAAGCTCAGTCGCGAACAACCCCACATCACGGATGTGAAGGAAATTGTCAAAGCGCTGAAGTTGCCAAAAGAGAACATCAAACTCATTCAGCGCGTTATTCGTACGGCGCAAATCAATGGCGCAAATTTAGACACTGAAAATGCGTCAGAGCTGTCGAGCTTTTTTGAAGACGAACACGTGGAAAGTAATCCAGAGTCTGCCGTTGGCATACGTGAAGACGTCGCCACTTTGCAGTCTCGTCTGAGTCAATTGACCAAGCGCGAAGCCGATATCCTGCGTTATCGTTACGGCATGGATGGCTTCCCGGTTCTGACGCTCGAAGACATCGGCAAAATATTCAATCTGACGCGTGAACGCGTGCGTCAGATCGAAGCGAAAGCGCTCAAGCGTTTGAGAGAGCTCATCCCCAGCGAAACCGTGCTTTAGCGTTCAGCGGCGTCAGCGGCGTCAGTGATGTGGTTGCGTCTTCGTCCGTAAACTTTCGATGAGATCGTCTACGGACTATTGGTGTTCTTTACCAAAGCCCTACAGCCGCTTCAGATGAGTGACAAAATCTTTTTCCATGAATTCAGCCCAGCGCACCAGAATTTTTCGCATTAAGCGGTCATGAGCAACGGTGTCGGTCAACGAATTCGAGCGCAGCAGAATGGAGATGCTGCCGAGATTCGTGCCATCACCCATTTCGATGAGGCAAAGAAATTTTCCGTCCAAGCGCTCCATGCCGTCAACGACGGATTTGTTGCTGTTGAGGGTCAATTTTAGACGCAGGGTTGGTTTGGCTGCGCCTGGGGCAATGCGCAGTCCGATGCTGGCGCAGGTCGCTGTCAATTGGGGCAAGATCGGTTCAAGATCGGGTGCAGCGACGACATCTACGGACACTTGGTCGAGCACGCGACGAAGCCGTTCACGCATGTCGGCCGAGGTGATTGGCGCTGCTGGGTAAACGCTTTCGGATTTGGCGATCAGCAGATGCGCGAGTTTTTCCTCGCGCAGGCTGACGAGGGGTAACAGCTCTTGATGGAGTTGAGCCGCCGCGCCGACGGGATGAGTGGCCGGATCGATTTCTGGCTGTTGTTGATGTTTGGTTAACACCGCGCTGATGTCGCGGTCAAGTTCAGTCAAACGACTGCGCAATCCCGTCGCCCACGCGGTACGATTCAAGGCGACTTGGAGATAAAGACAGTGTTCGGTTTCCGCCTGTTTGGTCACCGTAATGCCAGGAAGTTCGAGATGATCGATGCTGACGCGTGGGCGATTGGCGATGTCGTCTTCCGTATCGAAATCGTTAATTTCAGGTTCATCACCGCTGATGACGATGCGTAGTTGGCGCGCGATGTCGCGACGTCCTTCCGCAATCGCGCGCGTGCGGTCCATGCGCAGGTCGGTGCCCACGCCATACGTGTATTCCGGATCCATTGGTGGTTGCAGGACCCAGGTGGGAATTCCCTGATCTTGTGATTCGACGCGCACCGGTTCTCGGCCAGGACGATATGCTGGTTTGCAGCTGATGACGACCAGCGTGGGAACGATGATAATTCCTAGCGTTAGCGCATGAAAGAAACGTCGACGATGAGCAATGTCCATGTGACCTCCGGTTAGTCGTTCTGGACCGGCGCGCCACCAGCGGGCGCACCAAGCGTAGTGATATAAATAACCGCTTGTTCAGCGGGAATGCCGAGCAATTCGGTGACGTGATCATCAAAGAATCCGCCGATGCCGCTGGCACCGAGATTTTCAGCTAAGGCGGCCAATTGCAGACGTTGGCCAAGCATACCCGCGTCTAAATGCAGATAGCGATAGGCGCGCTCGCCTTGGCGTTTGACTGCGCGATTCAGATCAGCGGTATGGAAAATTACGGCAGTGGCGTCGTGGCCAAGTTCCTGACCCAGGCACAAAAACTGTACGGCGTCGCGGGAACATTCGGCTTTAATAAGTCGAAGCTCATTGCTGTGCGGCGCGTAATAATAAACCCCGGCGGCTAAACCATCAACTGACATGACCGCGACAAACGTCATCAGTAAACTGCGATCAAGCGCAGGTTGATCGCCCAGGCCCAAGGCTTCAGGATGGTAAGCATACGCCAAAATGCGCGCGAGTTGTTCGGTCGTCATGGTCGCGCGACGAAAACGACGCGTACTGCGACGATGGACGATGGCGTTTAACGGTGAACGCGACAAATCACTGTGTTGCGTTGGTATGGTCAGCGGCGTGCCTCCACGTACGCCGTATCGTTGTTCTAAATCATCCGCCTGATCTTCACCACGCGGCACTAAATGCGGGCGTTCATGCGGCAGGACGCTCGATTGGTGCAGGGCATTCAACAGCGGAGGTGTGCTCACAGCGGTGTTGGTCGAACTGGGAAGTGCCGACCAAATCGGTCGTTCTCTTACACCAGGCAGGTGAAAAGTGACGACAGCCAAAGCGCCTTCTTCGTTAGGATCGATACGCAGTAATGTATTCAGTCGTTCGTCACAAAACGCCGCCGTCAGCGTGCAGCGCAATCCCAAAGCGTGACTCGCTAGCGTTGCATTCGCCAGCAGGTGACCGCTGTCGAGTAAAATGCGGCGATAGGCGCGTTCTCCATACCGCCATGAACTGCGCTTAAATACTCCCGTAATGACCAACATCGCTGGTGCATTGGCCACCGCCGCATTGTCGTAGCACGCCTCGGCTGCGGCGTCAGCAATTTCACTGCCGGCCCACAGTGGAATCAGTCGATGCCGACATGGATCATAGCCATACAATCCAGCGGGCAGATCCGGCCACTCGCGAACCATCAGATAACATTCGGCAGGATAGAGCCCACCCGCCGAAGGAGAGGCGCGCAGTAATAAGTGTCGCGGTTCGCTCGGCACGACGCCAGTGACGCCATAGGTGTAAAAAATTAAATGGCTCAGTGCAGCTAAAGAAAGCTCACCATTTACATGAGCATGAGCATCGCTGTCGGCTGGCCGACCAGTGAATGGATTAGGATCGAAGGGCAGAAAATCCGCTAACAAAACCGGTTCAGCACAATCGTATTCTTTATACGGAACCGGTTGGTTCGTCCAATCCATCGTACCACCCTGACCAATGGTCTCGGGGTGGTACTTGGTCGCTTGATGATAAGTGACCGCAGTTGACATGTCGCTCGACCGTTTGAGGTGTTTACTGCTGCGCTGATTGTTGTGCTGCGGGAGGTGCCTGTTGGGTCACCATGCGACCTGGCTCGAAAGGAATCAGCGGCAGGTTGGCGTGCATGCACAAATTGTTGAGCTGGGCCATGATCTTGCCGGTGCCCAAGACCATCAGCTGTTGAAAAAATGGATCATTCGAACCAGCCTTGGGATCGAAGGAGGTGTCGGTGGTGAAAAGGAAGCGCCAGCCACCACGAGCAAACGGTTGTTCCGCAGCACCGATGAATAAGGCAAATGCGGACACCGCTGTATGCATGGTGCCATCAGGGCTGGACGGCAAAAAATGAAGTTGACCGGCAGCGCGAATTTCGCTTAAGCCTTCACGAGTCGCAGGCTGTTGGATCATGAGGCCGTCAAGATAATCGCGGCTGATGTCGAATTGCATCGGTAATTCCTTGGTTTTGCGCTACCCGTTGCGGTTGCGGGGCGCACGCTAACGAGTGCCGATAGGTGGGCAATCCCGTGTTCCATGCGTAGCAACTCCATGGGCCGGAAGGTGGCTCGGAACGGAAAAGGCACTTGAAGGTCACGGCTGGCCTTGACCGGGGGACTCGCGTTGATTTGCCGACAAGCGCTCCACAATCCCGCCCCGCGTGAGGCGGGGAGTGTTTGTCGAACAACCACTCTTGGCGTTGATCCAAGTGAAAGGTTGTGCGAGGCAATGCGTCCACGCACTAAAATTACACTTGGGCAGCAATGTTCAGGTCTTCGTCAGCTCTCAGCCAACTCTTCGTCAATCAAGGAAGCATATGTCGCAACCGAATACCACGCCACCGGCTGCAACGCCAGATGCGCTGATTCAAGCGCAGGGGTTGAGCAAATATTACGGTGATTTTACGGCTATATCTGACGTGACGTTCAGCGTCCGTCGCGGTTCGGTTACGGCCTTTCTTGGGCCCAACGGTGCGGGCAAATCAACCACCATGAAGATCCTCACGGGCTTCTTGGCACCCAGCTCTGGCCGTGCGATGATCGCCGGTTTTGACATGGACACTCACCGTTTGGAGGCGAGTCGCCTGCTCGGTTACCTGCCAGAAAACGGCCCACTGTATCCGGACATGACGCCGGGCAGCTATTTACGCTTCATCGGCGAAACCCGTGGCATGTCTGGTACGGAACTCAAGACGGCGCTCGATCGCGTGGCTTCAAGCTGTCGTATCGAAGAAGTGTGGTACAAGACCATCGGCAAATTATCGAAAGGCTTTCGTCAGCGCGTCTGCTTGGGTCAGGCGATTTTGCATGATCCTCAAGTTTTGATTCTTGATGAACCAACCTCTGGTCTGGATCCGAATCAAATCATCTTGGTGCGCGATTTAGTGCGTTCGTTGGCAAAAAATAAGACCGTGTTGTTGTCGACACATATTCTGCAAGAAGTACAAGCGATGGCCGACAGCGTGGTGTTGATCAGCGAAGGCCGCGTGCAGTTCAACGGCACGCCGGCGGAACTTGCCGGAACCTCGACCATCGAAGAGCGTTTCCGCGAACTGACGAAAGGAGTGGTGGCATGAGCGTCCTCAACGTAAACGGAGTCTCCGCAGTTTGTCGTCGGCAGCTTTTCAGCCTGCTGTCCAATCCGCTGGGTTACGTCTTTATCTTTGCCTTTGTGGTAATTGCCGGCGCCTTCCTGTTTTTGCCGGATGGCTATTATACCCGCAATATCGCTGATTTTGGACCATTATTCAAAGTCATGCCGTGGCTGTTGGTAATTTTATTGCCAGCATTGGCAATGGGCTCGTGGGCTGCTGAACGTGAACTTGGCACCGAAGAATTATTGCTCACCTTGCCGTTGAGCGTGGTCGACGCCATTCTTGGTAAATATCTTGCCGTGGTGGGATACTTTACCATCGCGTTGCTCTGTAGTTTGACCAACTTGGTAGTGCTCAGCTGGCTCGGCTCCCCCGATGTTGGATTGATGACGGCTAATTATTTTGGTTGGTGGTTGGCCGGTTTGGCATTTGCTGGCTTTGGTGTGTTGGCCAGCGTGCAGGTTGGTACTCCCGCCATCGCTTTTGTCGTTGGTGTCATGTATTGCGGCATTTTGATGCTCGGTGCTAACCTCGTTGGTTGGTTCGAGCCTTTCAATCGCGGTGTGATTCCCTTTGGTGGTTTGATCACTGCCTTGGTTGCCGCAGCAGCAAGCTTGGGCTTGGCGATCTTTATGTTGTCCAGTCGTCGCTGGCGCCCGACCAACACCCAGCAAATCGTTGGGCACGTGGTGAGCGTTGCTTTTGGGCTGTTGTTGGCGGTCAATCTTGGTCGTCTGTCGTATGTGCAAAACGTGGACGCCGATGTCAGCTCAGAAGGCTTGGCTTCGATCAGCGCTACTTCGGCACAAATTATTCAAAGAATCGAAAATCCAGTGACCATCGTTGCCTTCATCAGCGACAATTTACCTGATGAATTGAAGCTCAAAGGCCAGGAAGTTTCCGATAAACTGACTGCGTTGGAACGTTCTTCCGGCGGAAAAGTGAAAATCGAAAAGCACTTCCCGAAGAATCCATTGGATGACGATGGCGTACGTGCGACCAAGGAATTCGGCCTGAGACCATTCCGTGCAACGGTCGAAAGCGTCAGCGGTCGTAAACCACAGGACGTTTTCCTTGGTGCTGCGGTGGTCAGTGGCTCGCGTACGCAATTGATCGCGGCATTCGATCCTGGTTTATCGGTGGAATATGAATTAGTACGCGCCGCACGTATGGCTGGCAGCACCAAGCGTCCGATCGTGGGCATTGGCCTGACTGATTTGAAGATCACCGCTGATTTCGATTTCCAAACCGGTCAGCAGCGCCCAGGCTGGGAATTGGTTGAGGAATTGAAGAAGCAGTACGACATTCGAGAAGTTGTTTTTGATTCTGACGTTCCGCCAGACATCGAAATTTTGGTAGTGCCGTTGCCATCGAGTTTGACGCAGCCTCAGGTTGAGAAGTTACACGATTACATCTGGTCCGGCCGTCCGGCGCTGATCTTAGAAGATCCGCTGCCAGCGATGAGCGGTCCGATGTTGGCACCGAGTCAGCCGAAGCGTCCAGCGGGCGGTAATCCGATGCAGCAGCAACAGCCACCAGAACAGAAGGCTGACATGAAGCCGTTCTACACGGCGCTCGGCCTGGATTTCAATCTGAATAGTATCGTGTGGTCGGACTTCAATCCGAGTCATACCTTCCGCGCCACCATGCCTCAGGCGATCGTGTGGGTGAATCGTGATCAGCAGAGCATCGAAAGTAATGCGATTACCACAGGTATTGATTCGATAGTCATGCCGTGGCCGGGCGCCATCTTTATTGCCGATGGCAAGCCTGAGAGCCTGAAAGTCACGACGTTGTTGCGCCCAGGAGCGAAAACGAATTGGGGTCGTCACCAGTTCAGTGACTATTTTGGTCAGAATTTCATGGGCCAAATGTCACAGACTCAGCCCAAGCGTTTCCTGCCTGGCGATAAGGAAAAGCGTCCGGCATTGGCGGTGGAAGTCACCGGCATCATGCCCAGTGCGTATGCTAAAATGGATCCCACGGCCAAATCACCGGAAGCGAAACCTGGTGAACCGCCACCGGAACCGATCACCAAGAAGGGCATTCCAAGCGCCAAGCCGATACACGTAGTCGTGGTGGCAGATACAGACTTTGCCTCAAATGGCATTTTCAATCTGTACCACAATGCCGGCGATCAGTTGTCGAGTGACGATGCAGCCGTGCTGCGTAATTTGCGCAACGTTCAATTCATTGCTAACGCGGTGGACTCCTTGGCATCCGATCAAGACTTCCTTGCATTACGTAGTCGTCGTCCGCAAGCGCGGCCGTTGTCACGGATTCAGGACGTCATTACGGAAACGGCTAAAGCGAAGCGTGAAAGTCTTGAATTGGCAACCAACGTTGCTGAAAACGCCGTGACCAAAGCCCAAGATGACTTCAAGAAGGCGAACGAAAAGATCGATTCGCAGACCGATCTCGACGAAAACGCCAAGGAACAATTGAAGGCTAGCCGTGGCAGCGAAGAATCACGTAAGCTGCAAAAGAAGCTGGCTGAAATTGAGTACGACAAAGATATCGCGGCGCGTGATGCGGACATCACGCAAGATCAAATTATTAGTCGTCACTTGTTTTCGGTGAAGTGGTTCGCTCTCGGTATTCCTGCTTTTGTCATGTTGATTTTGGTGCTCGCCGTCGCGAGCTTGCGCTTCCGCGCTGAACGTTCCCACATTCCTGCATCGCGTAAACGGAGCCTACCATGAAAGCTCTTCCTCTCGTTCTCGGCGTTCTCGCCATTGCTACGGCAATCCCAGCCTGGGTGCCCCGGTCAGCTCCGGTGGTGGTCGAATCTTCTCGCTCTGGCCAGTTGCTGAATCGTGGAAGTAAAGAAGTCAGCGCTGAACAAGTCGCCAGCCTGCGGGTGGTGAGTTGGGATGATTCAGCCAGTGTACCTAAGGTCTTTGCGGTGAATCAAAGCCAAGGTATCTGGGTAATTCCAAGTCATTTTAATTATCCCGCAGATGGCGGCACACGGGTTGGCAAAACCAGCGGCGGTGTGCGCAACGTGACGTTCGGTCGCTTGGTGACTAGTGACAGCAAGCAACACGAATCATTGGGCGTGGTCGATCCGATGTCGGCAGACAGCAAGCTGAAGGGACGTGGTAAGCGAGTCGTACTGAAGGACTCCACCGGTGGCGTCCTGGTCGATGTCATTATCGGAAAAAATGTTTCTGAGAGCGATGGCCTGAGCTTCGTTCGCGATGCAGATCAAGCCGAGGTCTATACCGCAAAAGTTGATGCCGACATCAGCACCAAGTTTATCGATTGGGTTGAGACCGATTTGATGAAGTTGAAGGCCGAAGATATCCGTGGCGTAGCAGTTGCGGATTATTCCGTAAACGAACAAACCAGCGCACTTGAAGAACGTTCACTGACGCGTTTTGCGCGTACGAGCGCATCCGCTGATTGGCTGTCGGCGCAGACGCCCGCAGAAAAACGTGTGTTCAAAGACACCGTCGACAAAATTTTGAATCAGGTGACCAGCCTTCGTTTGACTGGCGTGCGCAAGTTTGATTTACAAGTGTTGTTGGGTTCGGGTTTCTTCCCGTCCGACAGCCCGGAATTGCTGGCTCGTCCTGACGCGCTTAAAGTGGCGATTGGCAACAAAACCTATGCGCTCTTCGGTAACGAAGGCGCCGTTGATTTCACTACCAAAGATGGCCTGCGGTACAGTTTGCTTTTTGGTGAAGTGTCGGTGGAAGACGAAGAGAAACCGCCGAGTGAAATTAAGAAAGGCGCGGCGAAAGATGCTAAAGATGCTAAAGATGCGAAAGCGCCGGCCACTGGTCATAATCGCTACATGAGCGTCTATGTGCAATATGATCCATCGGCTGATGAAGATGCGCAATTGGCAAAGATTGAAGCGGAAGCTAAGAAAGCCGAAGCTGACAAACTGGCTGCTGCGGATCCGACCAAGCCAAAGCCAGCGGATAAACCTGCTGAAGCTCCCAAAGTTCCGCCAGGCAAACAGCGCGCGGCAAAAGCGCAGGCGCGCTTCAGTCAGTTTTTCTACGTGATTAGCGACGACAATTTCAAAATCTTGCGTCCAGCACTGGCACAGTTGTTCGAAGCTAAACCCGCAGAAAAACCAGCGGATAAGCCAGCTGATGGTGCGGCCATTCCACCAGCACCGGGCATCCCTGGTGCTGCTCCAGCACCAGCACTAAGTCCAGCACCAGCAGTTCCTGCTCCTGCTCCCGCGCCTGCATCAGCAGTTCCCTCGCCTGCATCAGCAGCTCCAGCTCCAACGGCACCAGCAGCAAACCCCGCGCCCTAAGTGGTTTGGGGTTCAACGATCCGGGCATGGTACGCCATGCCCGGCAATGAATACTGACGATCATGGCCATTACGTTTATTGGCGATGTCCACGGTTGGCGCGATCGCCTTGATCGCGTTATTGAATCGTCAATTGGTGAGATGGTATTCATGGGCGATCTCATTGATCGAGGCCCGCAAGTTCCGGCGGTGCTCGACCGCGTGCACGCTTTGTGCGATGGTCGACGAGCGCGCTGTTTGATGGGTAATCACGAATATACGCTGGTGCGCGCACTCGGTTTGCCCGGCACTGGGTACGCTCCAGACATGCAGCTTTTCGAGGCGTGGAAACGCAGCTTTGGGGGCCAAGCAGTGATGTCCGCATACGGCGTTCGTACGCCAGAGGCGTTGATCACGGCGATGGGAGAGCATCTCTCCTGGATGGTGTCGTTGCCGTGGATTTTACAGGGACAATGCGATGATCGCCGTTGGATCGCCGTACACGCGGGATTAAGTGAACATCCGTGGGCCGAACAGGTGGCTTCAATTTCCAAAGGTTGGGAAAACGACGACGGTGATGCGGCGCCGTTATTTAATAAAGCTTGGGCCCATTGTGTGCCCGAAGATTTACCAGCCGACACCTGCGTGATCAGCGGGCATACTCCGGTACGTCAGGCGCTGATTTTACCACAGCGCGTATTATGCGACACCAGTGGTGGATTAACCAATCGCGTCTTGAGTGGCGTGGTGTGGCCGGCTGGTCACGTTATTACTTCGTAGGTGGACGACTGCGTGCGATGCGCCAGGTTATTTGCGTGACGCCAGTGCCTGCCTGGGTGAGCGATTGTAAAATCGCGCGTTCGCGGTGTTGGCGCAATTCAGCGAGTAACGGGCCATCAAGCACTTCAATGGTGAGCACTCCGGCTTGCATGCGCACGGGTTTCAGACGATTGAGAACGCTCTCACCGACTGCGGACTTGAGCGCGTCAGCAACTTTTTGAAATCGCCGCATACGACGAAAGGTTTCGCTGCCGAGTAACGATTCGATTTCGTCAGCGAGCGGTTTCGCCGCACGAAAACGATAGCGCGGCTTCGCTGCTAATCGGCGATCGCGTTCGGGACCATGTTCTGCCATGCGCGTGATTGACGCGTGCCGCAGCGCGGTGCAAGCAGAAGCCAGCTATTCGGCACGAGATAGAACACTGAGCACCAGACGACCAGAGAAGCCGAGAAATCAGGATTGAACAGGAGGGCGCAGAGGCGCAGAGGCGCAGAGAAGATGACGGCTCAGATTCGACGACGGATCTCGAACGCAATTGCTGGTTCATCTGCTTTGATGATTGCTCTGCGCCTCCGCGCCCTCCTGTTAAATTTGTCTTCCCTGTCTTCCCTGTCTTCCCTGTCTTTCCTGTCTTTCCTGTCTCTCGCTTTTACCACTTTCTATGGTGTTCTATCGCTCCAGCGAAATGGATCTGTGTTCTGTGCATCACCCGATTCGCTCTAGGACCTCAAGCAGTTCGCGCAGGTGGAGAATTTCGGCGTCCGGTTTGCACTGGTGCAGTGCGTCTTGGGTATAAATATTTTCGGTGATGCGTAGGCAGGTACGAAACCCGTGGGCTCGTGCGCCTTGGATGTCTCGAAGGGGATGGTCGCCCACATGCAAAATGTGCTCAGCGCTCACGCCGGACTGGTCCAGGGCGTGCTGAAAATGTCGTGGGTGCGGTTTGATCCAACCGACTTCACAACTCAGACTGTAAAAATCGATGTAGCCCGCCATGCCGTGGCGCGCAAACCATTCGCGACAAGCGTCGCCCGGCCATGGCGTGTGCGACAAGATGCCGATGCGATACCCGCGCGCTTTGAGCATGCTCAGCGCCGCAACGCTATCTCCATATGGAATCACGGTGTCGGTCAGGCGCGCGGTGCAGCGAGTAATCGCTTGCTGAACGCGATGCGTGTCGCATTCGATAGCGCCGACCGCATTGACCCAGCCAGCCAGCATCGCCGCGAAATCGAATTCACGATGGTCTGGATTTTGCAGCGGGTCAATCGAGCGCCTCCAATCGCCTTCCAGATCCGCCATGGCCTGAGCGGCAAAATCTGCCGGGACGGTGCAGCCCAATGCCGCCAGATCTTGTCCCAGCCGTTCAAATGCTCGTCGTTGGGTGACCAAGTACGGCATTCCGTGGTTGGCAGCCAGGGTGTCGCCCCAGTCAAGAGTCACGGTCGAGATGCGTCGTGGAGTAACCATGCGCAGCAGTCTCAATCGCTGTTGCTGGTTCCAAACGGAAATGCCCTGCCCTATTGTCCGATTATGAGATAGTTAAGGGAATGTCCGAAGCGGATGCACAACTTGTCAGACGAGCACTTGATGGCGACCGTAGCGCCTTTGAGTCTTTAGTGTCAGTGCATACGCTGCGTGCCCGCGCCGTTGCACGTGGGGTCTTGGGTGACGATGCAGCGGTTGATGACGTGGTGCAGGAAGCCTTTATCCGGGCGTATAACCATCTTGGCCAACTTGGTGATCCGGTCACTTTTCCTTCGTGGTTATGTACCATCGTGCGTAATGAAGCGATTAGCTGGCTTCGCCGTCACGGTCATGAACACGCCACCAGTGATGAACAGTTGAAGGGAATTGTGCAGCGTGAGCCCGAGCGTGAGCATCCTATGTTAGACCACTTACGCATCTCTCTTGCGCGGATTCCCCCGCAATATCGCGAGGTTTTGGCGCTCAAATACGAAGCGGGCCTGGATTATGATAAGATTGCGGAAGTGTTGGGCATCAGTGTGTCGAATGTGGAGAAGCGTTTATACCGCGCGCGCCAAGCACTGTTTGTTTTGATGCCGGATATAGGCAGCAAATAGGCGGTAAAGAGGCGGTAAATAGGCGGTAAAGAGGCGGCGAATAGGCGGTAATGAATATCGCGAACCGCGGTTCAGTTCGGCGAGGTTTTTCCCATGAGTTTCGCGATATTGCTGCGATGGCGTACGATCACTAAAGCCGAGACGAGAAAAAGAAATGTCGTCAGCGGCAGATTGATGATCAGCCATGGGTTTGGGTACGTTGCGAGGTGGGCGAACGGCATCGCTAAGGAAGCCACGATCGAAGCCGGTCCAACGGCGTCACTGGCTTTTAAACGAAAGAGCGTGTAGCCAAGCGCCCATACCAATATCCAAATGCAAAAGGTGATCGCGGCAGTGATATAGACCAGTCCGATCAGGACTCCCAGTGAAGTCGCCACCGCTTTGCCGCCTTTAAAGCCGTGAAAGCAGGTGAAGCTATGGCCAAGAATCGCGCACGCGGCGGTCAATACCGGCAACGTTGCGGATGCTTGGTTGTGCTCCACTAGCGCAAGGGCGATCAGGACTGGGATCAGACCTTTCGCTAAATCAGCAGTAAAAATCAGGAAAAACCATTTCCGTCCGAGCACGCGACCAGCGTTGGTTGCACCCAGGTTGCCTGAGCCGTGTTGGCGCAGGTCGATGCCTTTCGCTTTCGCCGCCAACCAGGCAAAGCTGATTGAACCGAGCAGATACGTCAGCGGCAACAACAGCCAGTTCATGACTCAATGCTCCGGTTCAAGAACGCCGGCCACGGGCGCGTGGTGGACCACTTCGTTTCGGGCGGGTGGTTTTCGGAATGATCAGTGTGGCGCGACGTTCGGCCTTGGTGCGCGCTTTGACCACTTGATGTTCGTCGAGTTGGCCGTGGAAAACACTTTCGCGGGCTTTGAACAAGACGCGCAGCGGAACGCGGGAAAACGGCAAGCGTTCACGCAGAAAGTTTTCCAGATAGCGCGAATAACCTGGCTCAATCCAGTCGGTGCGATTGACGAAGAAAATAAACGTCGGCGGCAAGCTGTCGACTTGGGTGCCGTAATAAATTTTGGTATGGACCGGGCCAACTTTGCGTGGGCGTCGGCGTTGAACCGCCAATTCTAATAAATCGTTGAGCTGCGACGTCGTCACGCGCTGCTGGGTTTCAGCGTGCAGTTCGGTTGCCAGCTTCAGCGCCTCGCCGATATGCGCGCCGGTCAGTGCACAGGTGTACGCGATGGGAGCGTACTTCAGCCCAGGCAAACGATCGCGCAACCACGTGGTGTATTGATCGCGGCTGGCTCCGCCTTTTTCAGCTAAGTCCCATTTATTAATCACGATGACGGTGGGCTTGCCTTCGACCTCACAGAAGTGCGCGATCTTTTTATCAACCGCGCCAACTTCGTCGCTGGCATCAAGGACCAGCAAAATAACGTCGGCGCGTTTGATCGCACGTTCGGTACGGCAGGCCGCGTAGAATTCTAAATCTTCTTCGATTTGGTTTTTCTTACGCAGGCCAGCGGTGTCGATCAGCGTGAAAATCCCTTCAGGACGATCGATCGGGACGTCGACGGCGTCGCGCGTGGTGCCAGGCAAGTCAGCGACAATCACGCGTTCTTCGCCACAAAGAGCGTTAGTCAGCGATGATTTACCGACGTTGCGACGACCGGCAAGGCAGATGCTGATGCGACCATCGGCGGGCCGTGGCGGTTCATCGTGGCCGATACGCGCTTGCGGCAGATCTTCACAGACCTTTTCGACCATGGTGGAAATACCAATCACTTGCGCGGCGCTGATGCCAATCGCTTCGCCGAGTCCGAGTGAACTGAATTGATGGAGTTCGTTATCCAGTCCGTCGTGGTCGATTTTGTTGACCACTAAAATGACACGATCTTTCAGCGGACGCAGACGGTTGGCGATGTCGCGGTCCAGATGAGTGACGCCATCACGGCCATCAGTCAGAAAAATAATGCGATCAGCCGCACCGATCGCGCGGTCGACTTGGCGGTAAATGTCGGACTCAAGACGATGCTCGTCGACGATGCCGATGCCGCCGGTATCGACGATCTCGAAGCGAAAGCCGTCGCGCTCGACCTCATGCAGCAAGCGATCGCGGGTCACTCCAGGCGTTGGGTCCACGATGGCGACGGGCTGTCCGACCAAGCGATTGAACAGACTGGATTTGCCGACGTTGGGACGTCCGACGATAGCGATAGAAGGGAGCATTTGCGGCAACAGTTTGGTCAGGGGTGTAGTACGGACGTTCGCGCAGAGCGCAGGTGAAACCGAACGAATGACGAGGCGATCTCTTGTCCAATGGAGCGCGCTTTTCAGCTCACTTTTAGGGGACCACGGTGTGTTTGCCTGGGTCCTGGCCATGCGGCGACAAGGTGACCGGCTTCATCAGGCGGAGCGGCAAGGTAAAACAGGGCAATTGATCCAGCAAGGCCCAGTTGGGTAAGGCTGTTTTTGTGACCGTTCGCGTCACTTCTTGCATCGCCAAAGCCGTCGCCAAGGCCTGAATTGGCGGAAGCACGGTAGGATTGGTGCTCCAGGCTTCTTGCGTGGCTTCAGGTCGTCCACTTAGCAGAGGTCCGAAGGAACTGCTGAGAGCGGCTGGCAGTGGCTCGTGAGTGGCGAACGGCCCTTCACCGTGCGTGGGAGCTGACTGACGCCGATACTGCAACAGGTGGTACAAGGCGTAGGCCAACGGATCGCTTCGCGCTAACGGAGTCGTGCCATCGCTGGTTGGCGCTTGGTGACGGTCGTCCACATCAAGCAGACGCATGGCCTCTGTCGGATCGCCGATTCCCTGCAGGGCGAGCAGTGCTTTCGCCAGTGCTGCCTCGCGCGCCGGAGCGGTTTTGGCATTGGTCGCATCAAGCGCGCGTTGGTGGTTTTGTCGTTGGAGGGCTTCGATGACTTCTGGTCCCGCATTGGGTGGAATTGGACTTTCAAGAGCATCCATAATGGCAGCGGTCATGGTCACCGCAGCGAGACCGCCGGGATCGAATGCGGCCAATTGAATGAGCGATTCCAGCGCTGGGCGAATGGGATTGCGTTCTTCTGCCACTAAAGGAATGGGATTGCTGAACGTTGTGCCTCCGGGATTTCCGCCGGCGAAAGCCCGCCAACGACTCACTACCCACTCGGGCGCTTCGGCGGGAGTAGGTTTCGCTGGTCGTCCACGCAGAACGTGCGCGCCGTGGATAATCAATTGTAGCTGCCAGCGCCAATCGTCGGGGATGGCGGCAGAACTATGCGTAAGCGTCGCCGTCGCACAGCGGTCAAGAATATCGAACCATTGATCGCGCCAGAGCATGACGTCTTCTGGCGTGCTATTACTCGGTGGTCGTGCGCACACGCGCACCAAGCGATCAAGCAATTCCATGGTGAGTCCAGCGGATTCATTGATGGGTTGCTGCTTGATGAATTCGAGGAGTTTATCAACGGCTTTGATGGTGCGCTGAGCGCGCGTCGCGGAATCACGCTCTGGCCGCGATAAGCCGATATGAACGTCGTTCCACGCAAGCCATTGGCGCAATTCATTCATGATTGGTTTAGTTGCATGATCAGCGCCGTTTTCCGCGCTTTTTTGTGCGTTTTCTAAAATGTCATTGTTGATCTTTTCGGTATTGAATATCAGGGCTTGGCGAGTGAGAAACCATGCATGGTGCTCAGCCGTGGGATCGGTAAGAATGTGATGAAGCATAGCTTCATCACCAGCCAGAGCACCCGCTGTGGTCGCCGAAAGAAGTCGACGATCGTCGTGTAAGCTAATCGTGCCTTCCATCGGACCAGCAGCTTGAAAACCCCAGGCCGTCGCCGCAGGAGTAGTTTGCGGATCGAGTACGGAAAGGACCAGAACTTCATCCGCCCACACCTCTAATTGAAATCCATGACGAACCAGCGCGATCTGCAGTGGCAGGTGGTCAAGGCTGGTCACGCCCAACACCAAGGGTGCAATTTTATTGCGGCTGAGAGTCAACGACATGCGCTGTGGTTGCCACGCGAGCTCATAGCCCTCGCCAATTTTCCCACCTTCAAACATCACCCAAGCGGCCGCTGGCAATTTAATATTCTGGTCCACGCGCAGATGCATGCGCCAAGCCGGACAGGGCTGATTTCCAGGTGCTTTAGCGTTGAGATTATTCAGCACCACGCTGGAACTTGCGCCACCAGGAATGCGCGCGAAACCCAGCTGCGTCGTTTCCGGTTGGACCCACCATGACCACACCGAGACCATCGCCACCAGGACCAGTGCCAGGAGCAAGATATTGCGCCACCAAAATCGCGACCGCCTGCTCATTGAGGACGGCAAGCTAACCGCTTCACGGCGAGGGGCCAGTGTCATGCCTGTGAATGC
Source organism: Planctomycetota bacterium (assembly GCA_043775355.1). Taxonomy (GTDB): domain Bacteria; phylum Planctomycetota; class UBA11346; order UBA11346; family UBA11346; genus BOG-1363. Next base: position 16,268 of record JAYVSL010000050.1, on the reverse strand, counting down.
TCCGCGAAGGTAAGGCCTTTTTACGTCACTATCGAGGCACTAACGCGCATGAACACGGCTCAACCAAAAAGATCTTCCTCTTTTTGCGGTGTGCTTTCTCGGCGAGTGCGCCGTTCTTGGTGATACGAAGCGTCTTCTTCGCCGTCTTCTGATGGTTCTGGTGCGGCCATTTCGAAGCGCATTTTAGCGGGAAAGAAGTTCATGCTGGCGGAGCCAGTTGGACCAAAACGGTTTTTGGCGACGATGACTTTGATGCGTCGGCATTCATCGTTCTTCGAACCTTCACCGGCGTCCACACGGTGGATGAACAGGACGGCGTCGGCGTCCTGTTCGATGGAACCTGAGCCGCGCAAGTCTGACAGGCGTGGTTCGCGCGGAGTCGTGCTGGCGCCTTTTTCGCTTTCGCGCGACATCTGCGACAATGCGACCACGGGAATGCGCAGCTCACGCGCCATGACTTTCAGGACGCGGCTGATTTCGCTGACTTTTTCGTATTCGTTGGCTTCGGCGCGAGCACTGTTGAGCAGCTGTAGGTAGTCGAGCACAACCAGCTTGAGCTGACCATTGGTTTCCAACATGCGGCGTTTGACGATCGAACGCAGCCCTTGCACGGTCATGTCGCTGACGTCCATCAGATCGAGTAACCAGCCTTTGAACATTTTCGCGGTCTCAGCCAGTCGTTCCATTTCATGACTGTCGAGTGAGCCATTTTCCAGCGCCTTGAATTCGACGCTGGCCTCGGCGGAAAGTAATTTTTTCACCAAGTCTTTGCGGTCGACTTCCAAACTAAAAAATAACACGCCATTCTTGTCTTCACTGTGGCCGGCGATGTTAGCGACGATTTTCAAGGCTAATGAGGTTTTGCCCACGCCCGGACGGGCCGCGAGCACGTAAAGCCCACCTGGACGCAGCGACATCAATTTGTCGTCAACTTCGGCGATGCCGGTTTTCACACCCACTTCGGGATTATTGATATGCGCCTGAATGTCATCGAGGGTTTCGTCGACCACAGTGGCGATGCCGTGCACGGTGGCTGAGCGATTGAAACGCCCGAGGTCGAGCACCGCCTGACTTCCTTCATCCAGCAGCTGAGGAAAAGTTTCTGGCGTGCGGTACGCTTTTTCGCACAGCGTTTGCAGGCGGGTAATTAACCGACGCTTGAGGTAATAATCCCACAGCAGAGCAATGTTGCGGTCGATGCCGGCCGCCGGCGCGAACGCTGCCGCTAAATCGGTGACGCTATTGAACCCACCGATGGCGGCCAAGGCGCTGTCTTCGTAGCCAGCGGCTTCGTCGGCCACTGAGCGCTGGTAGAGCGCTCGCAGTCGAGCCCGTCCGAGTGTATCGAGCTGGTCAGAATCGAGCAGCAGCTGTTGGTGCTTTAATCGTTCGAGCAGCGCTTTGAAGTCGTAGCGCGACAGCAATTCGGCAACGGATTGCGCGTCAACTCGGTGACCAGCGTCATCCAATTCAAGGCAAGCAAGATAGACAATGCGGTGGTCGCGCAGGAAAAAGCCCAACGGGTGTTCGATGATGGCGCGCACCTTGTGCATGGCCGTGGCATGTCGGCCGTCGAGCAACACCGCCAGGATGGCGCGTTCCAATTCAACGTTGTTTGGCGGTTCTCGTCCGGCGATGGTTTCGCGTTGTGGGCGTGGGCGGCCGGGACGGCGTTCAAAATCAGCGGCATCAGACATGCAGAAAGCGCTCCAGTCGAAACGGTGCCAGGATCGGCAGCATGGCACGTCGGGCGCAATGCGATGGGTGAGTTTTTCCCGGGTCTTCCACCAATGTGGCCACGGATTCGAGACTTTTAGCCAGAGTTCTCCACAAGACCGACCAGAGCGGTGACCAAGTCAGCAATGGGCATGGTTCCATCGAGAATAGCGTCCGCGACCGCCTGATAGAGTGGTTCGCGTACAGCAAGCACCTGAGCGACCTCATCAGCAACGGCTTTACCGGTTAGGCTTGGCCGTCCGCCAGAGTCGCTACGCAAGCGTTTGCTCAAAATCGTCGCGGGAACTTTGATGTACACAGAAAAACCAGCAAATTCACTGATGAATGCGCGGTTTTCTTCGCGCAGAACGCATCCGCCGCCGGTTGCCAATACCAAATTGCCGGGTTTTTCCAGGGTCGCGCGCAGTTCGGCGGTCTCTGCATCTCGAAAGGCAGATTCGCCATGTGCTGAAAAATACGCGGCAATCGGCATTTTGATGCGAGCCGTGATGGCATGGTCGAGATCGACAAATGGCCACCCTAAACGGGCGGCAACCAGCGGCCCAAGGGTACTTTTTCCACAGGAACGATAGCCAACGAGGCATAAACGGCGCATGACCGCAGGTTATCGACAAAGTGACCGTTGTCTGCTGCCCTGTCATGGTTCGGCGACGGCGGGTGCCTGGCTTTCTTGCTGCGTGTAGGAATCTGGCACATCACCCGCTCTTGCCTGCCCATAGGACGGAAGCTATGACGTGCCCCTCCATGGCCCAACTCCTGCAACCAAAGCAACAGCTTGCCGGCTATGAAATTGATGAATTGGTCGGCAAGGGCGGCATGGGCGAGGTATATCGCGCCCGTCAGATGAGTATGGATCGGGTGGTGGCGCTCAAGATTCTTGCCCCGCGTTTAGTCAAACAGGATCCGATCTTTGCTAAGCGCTTCGTTGAAGAAGCGCGCGCCGCAGGACGTCTTAATCATCCCAACATCATTGCCGTGCATGACGTGGGCAAAGCTCCGATGCCCGGTGCGGTAGCTGGGGACCTGGATCTTGATTATTTTTCCATGGAATTCGTCGATGGCGAATCGGTAAAAGACGTTATTGAACGTCAAGAATTCTGCCCGCTGTCGGTGGTCGCTCAAGTCATCCAGGGCATGACTGAGGCGATGGTTTACGCCGAGGCGCAAGGAATTGTTCACCGGGATATCAAGCCCGACAACATCATGATCACCAATGGCGGAGTGGTGAAACTGGCTGATCTTGGCTTGGCATTACAGCTCGGCGACGAAGAAATCATTACCGAAAAGGATGAGCACGGTCGCGGTAAGGTCATGGGCACGCCGCTCTATATGAGCCCGGAACAAGCGCGTGCCCTACCAGTCGACGCGCGCAGTGATCAATACAGTCTTGGCGCGACGCTCTTTCACATGCTTACCGGCAAGCCGCCTTTCAAGGGTGAAAACGCAAAAATGATCATGCGTTCTCATGTCTTTGATCCGGTGCCAGATCCGAAGGACATTAATCACGACGTGCCCGAAACCTGGCGTCACTTGTGCATGCGTTTGATGGCGAAAACCCCGGAAGAACGTTTTTCCGACGCGGTCGCTATGCGCGTAGCAGTACAGGCGGCTATTAGTGGTCATCCTGGGATCTCTCGGCGCGTGCGCACTGCCGGTTGGTCAGCTGCCGGTCAAGCCGCCAGGGGCATGCCATCGTGGGCCAAATATCTAGTTTATGGCTTTGCCGCCGTGGTTGTCCTGATGGTCATTGGTTTTTCTATTCCGTGGGTGGGATCGTCCAAAGAGGTGAAATCGCCCGACATTTTACTGACCGATCAAGTGGCTGCCGCCAAAGCGGCAGCAGCGCAAGAAGCGCAAGAAGCTCAAAAAGCCCAAAAAGCCCAAAAAATAGTAGAGCGCGTGAATCATGAGATCAGCGGCTTGCCGGCAGATCACCAGCAAGCGATTGCGGCGCTTGATAAGCTGGCTGAGGACAAGGCTATTCCACCTGGACCAGCACGAAGTTTGATCGAAAGCGAAAAGCAGTCGCGGTTAAGGCAGTTGGCCGATGAAAAAGCAGCGCTTTTGACTGAAAAGAATAGACAACGGCAAGAGCATAGTTTGGCACTAGACAAAGCGTGGTCGGAGAAGGATTTGGTGCGCGTGAAAGCGTGTATCTTATATTTGACACCAGAAGCGGATAAGCTTTCTCCTACGGCGCGTGCAGCTTTAAATACCATCAGTAAAAATTTCACCGTTGCGCTCGTGGATCTTCAGAAAATTTTCAAAGAAGAATTAATGTCGGCGACAAAGGTCGAAGAAGTAAAGAACATCCGCACGAGAGTCGCTGCCAGTGCTCTGCTTGAAGAAACGAAAACTAATATTTATGAGTACGCCGACAAACGATTGAATGAACTGTCTCCAATAGTTAAAGCACCGAAAGCAACGGCGGATGACCGTGCTTTGTGGTTGGCCTTTAACACGAAGTTAGATGAATTTCGTGGTGGTAAGAACTATGGCGAAATTTCTCGTTTGGCCGAAAAAGAAGCCGCTAATTTCTCAAACGCAGAAGCACAAGCGATGGTGAAGAGCATTGGCCAACTTGGACGATTGGCGGCCAAAGCGGAAGGTGGTTTGCGCGTCTACATCGCTGAAGTCAACCCAACTGAGGAAATTACCTTCGAAGGCAAATCAATGAAGGCCAAGTTGCTCTTGATCGATGACAAAATAAATTTTGTCGTGCCAGCGGGAGAAAAACGAGAAGATCGTAAAAATGTAGTATTGCCGCTGCGCAAGATGCTGAACAAGGCTTATGAAGACAGCCCAGATTCGACTGAGGATCGTACGGCTATGATTGCCGCGATGTTATGGGTTTGGCGTATGCCGGACGCCGCGGAGGTCTTTGCTGCTATCCCAGATAGTCCACTGACTAAGGCAGTACAAGAATTTGATCGTAAGACGCGTGTGCTTGATGTGCGTGCTCGGGCTGTTCGTACCGGCAATCAAGTGACGATAACTTACGATGGGAAAGACAGCCCATGGTTTCTTGACGATTTTGTTGGCGAGGGCGTTCGTATTGGTCCCAAGGGACTAACGTGGAGTACGAACCTGAAAGTTAATCTGAAAGGCAAGGAGAAAGACATTCCAACGTTGAAGTGGAAACAAAGTCTTCGTCCGCCTTTTACTCTCTCTGGTCAGTTTGTGTTAGCGGATAAAACCTTCCTGTTATTGGTAGGCGTTTCTTCCGGTGAAAAAATTGTGCGCATTGGCTTGAATAATACAGATCCCAAAAATCCGTGCGTGATATTTGTGACCAAAGATAACAACAGCGGATTTTATTTAGAAAATACTGGGAATTGGTCCGGGAAATTAAATAAAGTGGGTGTGCCCCAAAACATTGAAATTACCGTGGATTCGGAATATCGCGCTACGTTGAGCTGTAATGGTGTGATGGTGTTAGACAAACCGTTCAGCTATTCTCTTCCCCCCTATAATCCACTGAGCATTCAACTTCCTTTAGGCGAATCTCTCAGCCCACTCATGCAGCTGATGCAGGTTGACGGTGGTCCTGCTTCCAGCGTTGAAGTTCAATCACTGGCAATTACCGGTGTGGCGACTCCGGCTGAGTAAGCGGAGGGGGCGTCGGTAGCTTTTTGTTCGGCACGGGATCGTACCCATGGCCACCCCACGGATGACAACGGCAGATACGTCGCGTTGCTAACCATCCACCGTTTATGGCCCCGTGACGTTGCAACGCTTCGACGGCGTATTCCGAACAAGACGGAACAAAACGACAGGTCGGCGGTTTCAATGGTGACAGCAGACGTTGGTACAGTCGCACCAACCAAATGCCGAAACGAGCAATCACGCTTTTTTCCCTGCCGGACGAGACGGCCTGTGCGGTCCGCGTCGTGGCCCAGGTTGAGCGCTGGTCGCCAGCGCCTTGGGCAGCAGCGCACGAATTTCCTGATCCAGCAACTGGTGAGCATCAGGCGGCGGATCGCTACGAAAGAGCACCACGACATCGAAACCAACAGCTGCTGACTTGAGTTCGTGACGAAATAATTCACGTACCCAGCGTTTGAGTTGATGACGCCGAACCGCTAAACGCGCGGTTTTGACCGCGATCATGACGCCAATTCGTCCATGCGGTTGTTCGTTGGGCGAGCGCGGACGAACCAAAACCACCACATGCCGACCAGCGGCTTTCTGCTGACGATTGAAGACGCGACTGTAATCGCGCCCGTCGTGCAGGCGGTGTTCGGGACCAAAGGTAACGTCCATGGCTAGAACCTAAGGCGAGCCAGTGCACAGCAAAGGCTCTGATGTCCGATGTCCGATGTCCGATGTCCGATGTCGCTCGCGCAGCGCCGTGGGCGGCGATTCGTGCATGTGGGCTAACGACATCGGACATCGGACATCGGACATCGGACATAAGACATCGGACATCGGACATCGGACATAATGCTTACCTTCGGCGTTTTTTGACCGATCCTTGGCGGTAGATGGCGGACCATATCTCGATTCCCGGACTCAATGGCATCTCTGGCGAACCACCGCGCCAGGGGCAGGGTCAGCGTCAGCGCTCTAAACCGGGCGCCGCATTGGAGCGTAAGCCTGGGACGCCTCCTCCAGCGGAAGCGTTGGCTGAACCACCGGCGAATGATCCGACCACAGCATTAGTGCAGGCATTGGACCGTTTACGCGCGACCCACGAATTGCGGCCGGCTGAAACGGAGCTCGTTCGCGCCATGCGTGGGATGCGTTATTACCAAGAGGAAAGTCGGCATGATCTGCCGTCGCTTGACGATCCGGAAGCGAGTGACGGTAGCCTGCCGCCCGATCAAATTGGTTGAGTGGCGACGACTTTTCAGCTTTCGGCATTCAGCACCATCACGAACGACGGCGCGACCACAGCCCCATCAGCCCTGCTAGGCCGAGGAGGATAAATCCGCCGATCGCCGATAAACCAGAGCCGATCCCGCATGACTTGCTGCTGCTGCTGCTGCTGTCGCTGGTTGCTGGGTCAGCCGCCAGAGTCGTCGCATTCGCGGTGATTGTCGCTGAATCGCCAAGCGCATTGGTGGCGCTTACCCGATAAAAATACGGCGTGCTGATCGTCAGCCCAGTGCTGCTGGACGTTGTCGCGTTGGCCGCGGTGGTGGTGACAGGCGTGTAGGGGCCAGCAAGGGCAGGGGCGCGCTCAATTTTGAAGCCGGTTTCGTTGGTCGAATTATCCGTCCAGGCCAGATTGATTTGGCTGGTCGACACTGCCGTCGCAGTCAGCTGAGTTGGTGTTGACGGAATAGTCGGGGCTGTGCCCTGAGTCGTCGCAGTGGCGGTGATCGTCGCTGAATCGCCAATCGCATTGGTAGCGCTGACCCGATAAAAATACGCCGTGCCAGCGGTCAGTCCGGTGTTGTTGTACGTGGTGGCGTTGGCCGCCGTGGTGGTGATGAGCGTATAAGGGCCGGCGAGAGCCGTTGCGCGTTCAATTTTGAAGCCGGTTTCGTTAGCGGAATTATCGGTCCACGCCAGATTGATTTGGTTGGTCGATATCGCCGTCGCGCTCAGATTACTCGGCGCGAGCGGGCCTGGAGGTAAGATTGAAACGCCGTGAAAGGTCAGCGCAGCAAGACCATTGGCGCCCTTGAGGATCATCGACTGGTCGCCGTTCCATGCAGTGCCTTTCAGGTACGTGATGGTCGAAGCGGTGGACGCGGCGTTTAATTGCAGCTTGATAGTATTGCCAGCGACGCTGCCACTGGCCACGTTGCCAGCAACTCCATCCAGGTAAAACAAGAACGCGGAGGTATTGTTCCAGGTCATGTCTTGGCCGAATTCCAGAGCAATTTCGTTCTTTGTCGCGGTGGTGTAATAAGCCTTTTTTATGTTCGCTGCGGTGATCGGCGCAGAGGGAACCAAACCGTAAAAGTCCTGTTCCAACAGCGGGCTCATCAAGGTGACAAATTGCAGATAGCCGGCGGCTGGATAATGGCAGCTTGATCCAGGGTTGATGCCCAGCGTGGACATGATGCGCATCTTCGAAAACAAGGAGGGCAGGGTTCGCTGTACTTCGCGCAGTTGGTCGCAGGTCGCCGTGTCGCCACAGGCAGCTGGCCAGATTTGAAAAATATAATAATGGGTCAGATTAGGGTAGTCCTGTTTCCAGGCCGCCGACATGTCGACGAAATATTGCTGATGCGACTTCCACGCATAATCGCCGGTTGATCCTCCCGATCCCTGGTCTTGTTCGCCCTGATGCCACAGCACGGCGCGTATGCCGTGGGTCAACTTGGCGGCCGCCACACGCGTCAGCAGATTGCCGTAGATGGAATAGGGTGAACTGGCGTCGTAATGGTTAGCGGGATTGGCTTGGTGTTGGTCGATGCGGGTTCCTCCGACTGCACCGTTAATAATGCAAATGGGCATATTGTAGGTCGTCAACAATTTAGTGGCCAGATCCTTGCCCCAATATCCAATCCACCAATTGGTGCCTTTTTTTACCGCTTCACCCCATCCGCCTGAAGCGGCGTAGGTGCGTATCCACGGGCTGGTGGAGGTTTCGTTGCCGTTGTCAGCCACGGCTTCCGCGTTCGACTGCCCTTCAATAATGTAGGCGTCGCCGCACACCAGATTGGTTACCGTATCCAGTATGGTGTCGACTCCGCTCGCGGTCGAGCCGAACACCGCTTTATAGGTGATTTTGCCAGCAGTCAGGGGCGCGGTGAAGGCATAGGTTCTGGCGCTTCCGAGCGTGAGGACGTTGCTGCTGTGGATAACATCCGTGCCGGTGTCAGTGGTGTAGATTTTCAAGAACACCGACGTGGCGGATCCCGCAGCCAAAGTACCGTTGTAATACAGCTTGCCGGTTCCGGAATTATCGCGGGCATAAAATTGATTATTAACCGGTTTTTCAGTAGCGCCCGGCGTCCGCATCGCCCACGTGTCAGTGATCGGCTCTTGGACCGTGATGGTTTTGCTGCTGGTGACTAACGCCCCGCCGTTATCCATGGTCAACGTCACCGTCAACGTGCCGCTGCCTTGAGCGCGCAGCAATGTCAGGGTTCCAGGAACGCTGGTCTTGGTCACGGCAACGCCGGTCGCGCTCCAAGTAGAGGTAAAAGTCGCCACGCCTTTGGCCTGCATGGCAGCAAGATTGGTGATGTTCGGAGTGACGGTGATGGTGTCCCGACCATTCCACGAAGCCGGCCCGGTGAGCGTAAATATCGGATCAGGAATATCTTCATTGACGGTGACCGGAACGTCGACCGTCTTGATTTCAGTGGGATAGATTCCCCTGAAGCGGATGACGTAGTTCTGAGAACCCGTTATCCGACTGGCGGGAATCGTCAGCGAGAACTGATCCACGGCGAGCACGGTTTCCACGCCATTTTGCACGCGCAGCCAAGAAACTTTCTGCGCGCCGCCAGCCTGGCCAGTGAAACTGGCGCTGACGCCTTCATTGATATTTGCCGTAGCGGGCGTGACAGAAAAACTGGAACCAGTCGGCACTAATGTACCAACCAGCGTTTGCAGAGTCTTCTGATTCTCGTACTCCATCTTGATCCAGTCGGCGGAACGCACGACGTTAGAAATGCGCGCCTCATCAACATCAATGTCACCTCCATTTGCCGTTAAAGTCAGCGCCTGAGGATTCGTGAGGGTCACCGAGCTTCCCGAGGCCGTGGCGTCAAGTACGCCATTAACATAAATTTTCCCAGTTCCCGTGGGTGAATTTGAAGTGGTGTAAACTACGTGATACCATTCCTGCGCTGCAAGTGCAGTGGATCCGGAAACCACCGATGGCCCACGGCAAGTCAGCGGGGCAGGCAAAATAACCGGGCTCCCCCAAAAGCCGATTTGCATGACCCACGTATTCCAGCCGTAGGCATTCATATTTCCCCAAGCAAGCGGCATGCTCCACGTTTTGATTTGTCGTGCTCGGACCCAGATTTGACTTGAGGAAGATGGATTGGTGCCCGACGGAAAATTAGTGATGCCCGTCGCGTTGATGTTACCGGCGGCCAGATTCATCGCCGTAGCACCGATCATCGCCGTCGACGAGGTGGCTCCGTCATTTGTCGGTGAAGTTGAGCCGGTTGAATCAGCCACATTTCCATTCAAATGCATGACACAACAATAACCGTTGGCCGCATTGAAAACGCCAGTGCCACTCGATTCGCTGACCGCCCCAGCATTGCCCCAGTAAACTTTTATTTCCTGCCGAGTATTGCCGGTAATGGTCGGAATTTTTACCCAGATGGCGGCGAGTCCGTTAGTGGCGTCCCATTGCTCGATCTGGTAAGACAAAACCGTGGCTGGCTGGGCCACGGTGCCCGCGCCGCGAATGGCGAAGCGCAGGTCTCGACCGTCGCTTTGCGCCTGAGCAAAGGTGAAGTTGCTCCCGTTCAGTCGCACGAGCAGAGGGAAGTTGGTCTCTGACGCTGAAGCCGGCAGATTGGCGCCCTCTGCGGTGGTATTGATAAAGAGGGATCCTGAGCTTGACCACGCGGAGTAGTCCGCCGCCGGGCACAGCGCGAGAAAATTAAATAAAACCACCAGCAGAAAAAAGAGAGGTTTCATGGTGTCTTTCAGGGAATCGACAGGGTGTGACGGGTGCGCGACGGGTGCGTGACGGCGGCAACGACATACGATATTCGGGCTCGATGTTGCTTGGTCGGCACCGAGGTGTTACCGATCACTGAAACGCTTGGAGGGGCTTCATGCCACACTCACGCCGTGTTTCATACGCAACATTATCTGCTTCACGCAGCGCGCGCCGTGCTTTTTCTTGCAACAACGTCGTCATCGCAAAACGGTCCCAGGCCTCTGGACCTCCATCCGCCAGTTGACCGTACCGCGTGAGTTCGTAGCTTTCCGCCCTCCCACAGGCCGGGTGTCCGGCTTGCAACCATATCCGCTGCTGTCGCGCGTCCTCCTTTAACCAAAGTGGATGCGTCGGGAGTGCGCCGACGGATGTGGTGCTTCAAACCAACGCGCACTTCCAAACTGACCCCCGTGCAGAGGGGGCCTGGAGCATAAATGGCTATTGTTAACGTGAAGGAATTGCTGGAATCCGGCATCCATTTTGGAACCGCCGCCAGCATGTGGCATCCGCGCATGAAACCGTACATCTACGGCAAGCGCAATTCCATCCACATCATCAACATCAAAGAAACCGTTCGCGGTTTGATCCAGGCGTACTACTACGCCGCCAAACTCGGCAAGGCCAACAAGACCTTGCTGTTCGTTGGTACCAAGCGCCAAGCTCGCGATGTCATTCGTGACGCCGCGCGCGCTGCTGGCATGCCGTTCGTTGCTGAGCGTTGGCTCGGCGGCACGTTGACCAACTTTGAAACCGTGCGCGCTTCCATTCGTCGCCTCGAAGAAATCGAGCGCAACATGGGCACCATGGAATACAATCGCGAATCGAAGAAGGTCCAAGCTCGCGATGGCCGTGAACGCCGTCGTATTCTGCGCAATCTCGAAGGCGTGCGCACCATGTCGAAACTGCCTGACGCGATGTTCATTGTCGATCCGCAGAAAGAAATGAGCGCGGTTCGTGAAGCTCAGCGCCTTGGCATTCCCATCATCGGCTTGGTCGACACCGACACCGATCCTGAGTTGGTCAACCTGGCCATCCCTGGCAACGACGACGGTATCCGCGCCATTCAAGCGGTGATAAAAGTGGTCCTCGACGGTTTGGCCAAGGGCCGCGCCGATCAAGTCCAACGCACAGAACCCGTTGCTCCAGCAGCGGTTGCTCCGTCCCTGACGGCTTTCCCAGTCTGAGCGATTTGCTTATCCGTGTCATCCGAACCTCGGCCGGCCGTCATTTGCGGTCGGCCGTGTGTTTGTCCCCACACCTCAACGAAAACTATTTACCATGAACACCCCGAATCTTGAGATCTCCGCCAAGCTGGTGATGAGCCTTCGCGACCGCTGCAACTTGCCGATGATGAAGTGCAAGCAGGCCCTCGAAGCCACCAAGGGCGCCCACACGACCGAAGATAGCTGGATCGAAGCCGCGATCGATCACCTGCGTAAACAGGGCCTTTCGGCTGCTGACAAGTTTGCTGGCCGCGAAACCACCAACGGTGGTTTGGGCATGGCGCTGGCCGATGGCAAAGGCGTGATCGTGTTGCTGGGTTGCCAGACCGATTTCGTTTCCGGTAACGATGTCTTCAAAGAATACGTGAAATCGCTCGCCGATGCCGGCCTTGCTGGCGGTGCGACCGACGTCGAAAGCTTGAATAAATCCAAGTACGCAGGCGTCGCTGGCGTGGCGACGGTGGCGGAAAGCATTCCTGGAAAAATCCAATTGATCGGCGAAAACTTGGTGATTGCCAAGGTCGCTGCGTTGACGGGCGCAGTGGTGGTTGGTTACAATCACGGCGGCAAAATCGCAACCTTGGTCAGCGGCACCGGCGATCCGTTGAAATTGCGCATGATCGCCTTGCACGTGGCCTCGGCCAATCCCGTGCCGATCGCGCTGACTCGTGCCGGTGTTGATCCAGCAGTGGTCAAGAAAGAGGAAGAAATCCTCCTCGCCACGCCAGAGCTGCAGGGCAAGCCTGAAGCGATGCGTCCGAAGATCGTGCTCGGCAAACTCGGCCGTTTCTACAAAGAGAAAGTTTTGTTGGAGCAAGAAATGTTGCTCGACGCTGAAAAGGGCGAGAGCGTGGAACAGTACGCCAAGCGTCACAGCTTGACCGTCACCGGATTCGTCCGCCTCGAAGTCTGAGTTCGCGTCTTAACGGCATTCAAAAAAACGCCCCGGTTTTCCGGGGCGTTTTTTTTGTAAGAAGCGTTCTGGAAAGACAAATAAAACAGGAGAACGCAGAGGCGCAGAGGGGTCATCGAGCGGGAGAAGAAAATGAAACGCCATCGTTTACCGTTGAATCCACCTGTCTTTCGCCTCTGCGGCTCTGCGCCCTCTTGTTCAAATTTTCTTTTCCAGACAGTTTTTCGTTCTTCGTCCCCAGCTTTTTTGGAATCATCTCATGACCTCCATCGGTACTCCATTGTCTGCTTCTGCTCAACGCGTTCTGTTGCTGGGATCAGGCGAGCTCGGCAAAGAAGTGGCGATCGAACTGCAACGCCTCGGCTGTGAGGTCATTGCTTGCGATCGCTACGCGCATGCACCGGCCATGCAGGTCGCGCACCGCAGTCATGTATTTTCCATGCTTGATGGTCAGCGTCTGCGTGAGGTGGTGGAGCAAGAACGTCCACACCTGATCGTTCCGGAAATTGAAGCCATCGCCACGGGCACGTTAGTTGAATTAGAGCAAGAAGGATTCGTCGTCGTCCCTTCAGCGCGGGCGGCTCAGTTGACGATGAATCGTGAAGGTATTCGTCGATTAGCGGCCGAGGAATTGCAGTTGCCGACCTCGCCGTATCGCTTCGTTGCGACGATGGAGGAATTTGCTGCGGCAGCTCAGGCATTGCAGTATCCCTGCGTGATTAAACCGGTCATGTCATCGTCGGGTAAAGGCCAAAGTGTGGTCAAGTCTCAGGCAGATTTGGCCAAAGCTTGGACGTACTCCCAAGAGGGCAGTCGCGCTGGCGCGGGTCGCTGCATCGTTGAAGGGTTCGTGCGCTTTCAGTATGAAATTACCGTGCTGACGGTGTCGGCCGTCAACGGCGTGCAGTGTTGTCCGCCGATCGGACACATTCAAATTGATGGCGACTATCGTGAATCGTGGCAGCCGATCGCGATGAGCGCTGGCGCCTGGGCGGAGTCTCAACGCATCGCCAAACAGGTCGTCGGTGCGCTCGGCGGCTATGGGATTTTTGGCGTCGAATTATTTGTCACGGGCGATGCCGCAACCAACACTGAAGCGGTGATCTTTAGCGAAGTCAGCCCGCGTCCGCACGACACGGGATTGGTCACGCTGGGCAGCCAACAATTCAGTGAGTTCGCCCTGCACGCGCGCGCTATTCTTGGCCTGCCAGTGCCAGAGATCCGTTTACTACGCCCAGCCGCCAGCGTGGCGATTCTCGGCGCTGGTGAGGGAATCCCGGTGTTCAGTGGCCTTGATCAAGCGTTGTCGATTCCCGAAAGCCAAATTCGTTTGTTTGGCAAGCCGGTCTGTACCGGCAAACGTCGTTTAGCGGTGGCCGTGGCCGCTGCCGACGACGTCACTGAGGCCCGCCGCCGTGCAGCGGCTGTCGCGGCTGCTATTCAGATACAATTAGTCCCGTAGCCGACTCTGCCGAGCGGTGCGACGTTGATTTTGTCACAACGTTCTCAGGCTAAGCTGGTATAAAAGACATGAAGATCCTGAAGTCCCCAGCCCTGCATTTACTCGTTCTTGCCGTCGGAATATTTCCCGGCGTGTTGCGCGGCGAAGACTATGACGAAGAGCCCATCCGCTACAGCGCAACGGCAGCTGACGATCCCGTGGCTCGCCTGGTCCAGCGATTGGACAGCGGCGCAGTGAAGTTGCACTGGGACGAAAATCACGGTTGGCTGCCGTCGCTGTTGGAAGCATTGCACATTCCCACGTCATCGCAGGTGCTGGTGTTTTCCAAGACCAGTTTGCAACGCGAGCGTATCATGCCCGAACGTCCGCGCGCGCTGTATTTCAACGATGAGGTCTATGTCGGAACCGTGCAGAACGGTGCCGTCTTAGAAATTGCCAGCACCGATCCACGACAAGGCACCATGTTTTACGTGCTGCCGATCAGCCGTCAGCCGACTCCATCGCCACGTCGAGAAACGCAGGAATGTCTGCAGTGCCATGATTCAAATGCTTTCACGGGCGGCGTTCCGGGCATGATGATGCGATCCGTTTATCCCGACGCAGACGGTCGTCCGATTCTGACGGCGGGGAGTTACATCACCGACCAACGCACACCGCTGGCACAGCGCTGGGGCGGTTGGTACGTCACCGGCACGACCGCCGATGGTGTGCATATGGGCAACCAAATTTTTACCCCCAACGTGACGCCAGAAAATGTTGAGCGAAAGCGCGGTTCAAATCTCACCACAGTGGCGGATCTGGTCGATCTCAGTCCCTATTTAACTCCGCACAGCGACGTGGTGGCGTTGATGGTGCTCAGCCATCAATTGCAGATGCATAATCTGATCACGCGCGCGTCTTTCGAAACGCGCCGGGCATTGCGTGATGATGTGGTGATGAACAACGCGTTAGGTCGTCGCCCTGAGTTTCGCAGCGAAACCACCACCCGACGCATCGCCAGCGTAGGCGAAGCCTTGCTGCGGTATATGCTGTACGTCGATGAAGCGGTCTTAAGCGGACCGCTGCGCGGGACCGCTGATTTTGCCAAGGAATTTGCGGCCAAAGGCCCACGCGACCCGCAGGGACGTTCTCTGCGCGAGTTCGATTTGCAGCGCCGTTTGATGCACTATCCCCTCAGCCATTTGATTTACAGCGAGGCCTTCGACGCACTGCCGCCCGCCGTCCATCATTATGTCCTGGAGCGCTTATTGACCGTGCTTACGACCGTTATCGACAATGAATCTTTCGCTCATCTTTCGCCAAGTGACCGCCGCGCCATTCTAGAAATTTTAGTGGCAACCAAACCAGGATTGCCGCCCGGATTTGCCGCCGCTCTGGGACATTGATGCTACGTCAGAGCAGTACTGACGAAATCGGCAATGGTCTTCTGAAAAGTCGCACGTATACAACTAGCCATACGCTGTTCACGCTCAGCGTTCGTAAAGTAACGCGATTCATCTATGCCTACGATGCGTTCTGCGATAAGTCTGACGACGAAAAAGAGAGCAAAAGAGAGCAAGGCCAATGAAGACCACAGACATCGGACAGCAAGAAAACCATGACTACGATGATGAGGGCAGTGCGACCATCTGGAATCGCAGCGTGACGATAAAAACGCAAACCCGGCCACCGACGATCGCTGGTGGTCGGCTCGCCATCACGCGCACCGATGCCGGATTTAACCAGAAATCGCTGAAAAATCGCCCGGTATGTGAAGCCACAGAGGCGAACATCAACGACCTTCAAGGTCATCTGACCAATGTCGGCATGACCGGCTACGCCTACGTGTGCGATCCCGAAAAGCGTCCCACGACCACGACCATGAACACGGCGACCTCCGCCTACGTCTACGATGCCCCCCATCACCACTTCGTTATGACGGTTAATCGAGCTGTCGTACAGGCCCTGGCCGCTGTCGTACACGTAACCGGATCGGCTCACGCGAAGTGTTTTCAAGGTAAGCATCTCTGTTCGGTTACGGAACTGACTGGGAGCGTTGGGGGTGAGGTTGAGTGCTATGTTGATGAATTACTCGCGACCCAAACCAGCGCCGGAAATTCGGATATTAGCGGCTACACGGTGTGTGCGAACGAAGGCCAAGCCTTCGCGTTGCCCAGCACCTGCGATGTGGCGTACGGCGCGAACGGTTCTTTCGTTTTCCGGAGTGCGCAGAGCGGGACGATTACGTTCAGCAACGCGACGTTTGGGGATCCGATTCCTGGTGTCGCGAAGAAGGGGTATTATCGGTTGAGTGGGGGGCAGCGGTTTTATGTGCATGCGAATCATCTCTACAGCGTTGCGGCG
>JAYVSL010000049.1:0-33306 GCA_043775355.1 Planctomycetota bacterium | reverse complement strand
GTTGAATGCGCCGCTGCCGTTCGACAAAGCTGAAGCCCGCGCCCAGCTCCAACAAAAAGTGTTCCAGCTCGCGCAGGATGGCGTCTTCTAAATTCTTTTCCAAATAGCGATCACCCAAAGCAAAAAAATCGAGCACATACGGATCTTTGAGCACCAGCCGTCGGCATCGTGTTTTTCGCGCCGACGGGGACGTCGGCGCGCCCAGGAAACGCGGCCGATTGCTGCACGGTTTGGTCGATCACGCGTGGTTAACGATTTTTCTCCACCACGCGTCGTGGCACCAGCGGGCCAATTTTTCCCGGGACGTCGGCCACGGTGATTCCTGCCGCAAGTAATGCCTGGGTGCCGCGATGCATAGGATGCCCGGGATTTTGCAGGTGATAGCGAATGACTTCGGCGCGGCCGCAGTCGTCGATTAATGCTTGGGCTTGCGCCAAGCGGCCGTTGTGCGCTAGGCCGACAGCGCTGAGGACCATGACTTCCAAATGATCAGGATTTTCTACGCGCGCGGCTTCGGCTTCACGCAGTAAATTTTCCCAATCGCTGTCAGCGAGTGCGACGTAGGCCAGAATCATATGTGGCCATACACTGTCGGGTTCAGAGCCGAGCGCGACCAAGGCGTGACGTTCGGCCGTACGCCAATCGCTGCGGTCCAGACAATCACGTCCGGCCATGATGCGTGGCCAGAATGCGGCGGCATCATCGTGCCAGCGTTCCCACGCAGCACGCACCAAACGCTTATCTGGTGCGTAGGTCGCCAGCACGACGTCAGCGGTTGCGGGATCGTTTAGGATTGCGTCGACGTTGGTTGGGTTCGTGGGGAAAGTGAGGTCATGACGGTTACTCGCCGTTTGTTCCAAGAGCTCGCCCAGCGCAGTCCAGGCCGGTGTTGGCGCACTGGCTTGGATGAACTTTGGTAAGAGTTCGCGCAGCGAATGACGACGATTATCGACCAACAATGCGCGCTGGAGTTGAGCCATGGTTTGCAACACGTCGACACACAAGCGATCGCTCTTTAATCGTGGTGCATCTGTCAGAGCGTTGTCCGTCAACGGGTAGCCAACTTGCTTGAGCACTTCTAACAATTCATCGATCTCTTCCGGCCAAGGACCTTTAATGCGATAACGTCGTTGCAGAAAACGCAGATCTCCGCGATGACGATCAAGCCGATGTTTGGCGGCGAAAGAGTCTTCGACGGCATGTAATCGTGCGCGCAAAGTCGTTGCTGCGGTCAGATCTTGGAAATCACGCAGAATGAAATCAACACGCGATCGCGCCGTGCTGACCGCTTGTTCATCGCTCAGATCGATGGCTTGGTTGAGCGCCTGAATTTCACTCAGAGCTTCGGCGCGGTCTTGGGCCTGTTGAATTTTCATCACGGTCATGGTGACGCCGATGGCGACTAGAATGCCGACGATGCTGGCGATGAAGCGTGGCGAACGACGAAAGCGCATAATCAACCGCATGCTCCAGCCAGCACGTTCGGCTTGCGTCAGACCAGCATTTAACCACTGACGTAATTCTTGCGCCACGGCCTGACCATCGGCGTAGCGTTCAGCAGGCGAAAGCGCCAAACAGCGCTTGGCCACGGCGACCAATCCGCGCGGTAATCCGCGTGCGTTTAGTGGTGTGAGATCAAGCACGTTCGCCCCATCACCATCACCGCGTGGTCCATGCATAGTGAGTAAAGCCATTAAAAGTGCGCCAAGTGCAAAAACATCCATGCGCGGATCTGGCGGCATGGGGCCTGCTTGCTCTGGCGCCATCCACGCAGGTGTTCCTAGGCGATAGGTGCCAGCGGTGTCGTCGGATTCACTGCGCGTCATGAGCGAACTGGTTGGCCGTTTCGCGGTGGAATCATTGCTGACCATTCCAGCTAATCCCCAATCGATGACGTGGACGGCGCCGAGTCCTCCGACGATGACATTGCCTGGTTTCAAATCGCGATGCACCACGCCACGACGGTGCGCGTAGGCAATCGCTTCGGCGATGCGCAGCATGAATTCAGCAATGCGCGCAAGTTTAGGTCGCTCTCCGGTGCTGCGCCAACGCTGCAAGCGTGCTTCCAAAGATTCGCCATCGAGGCGTTTCATGACGAAGGCCGGTTCGCCCAACGCTGCCACGCCGACATCATGCACCGGCACAATGCCGGGATGTTCAAGCTGCGCGGTGATGGCAGCTTCGCGACGAAAAGCGCGCAAACGCGCGGCGTGGCTGGCGACGCTTTCATCAAGCCGCCGCGAACGACAGCGCTTGAGTGCGACCTCGCGTCCCAGCACATGGTCATGCGCTAATTCCACCACGCCCATGCCGCCCGATCCTAAACGACCGGTGATGCGATAGCGTCCGACGCCGCCAATATCTGTAACAAAAGCTGGCGCATGTCCAACGGCTGGCAACTCAATGGTCGTCTTGGTTGGAGCAACTAGATCTTCACCCAGCAAACGCGCTTGTTCTTCCGGCGATTGCGCCGCAATCCACGCGTCGAGTGCTTCAAACTTGGCGAGGTCAAGTCGCCCAGCGCGATACGCCGCCAGATCTTCGGGAGAAGGAATCATGAGGAACTTTTGTTTTTCCATGGTCTACGAATGCGCATTACGACTTCCTGCGCAGTCGTAGACTATTTCCGACCACCGTAAGCGATGACAGCGCCATGGCACCTGCTGCAATCATCGGATCGAGTAGCCATCCGGTGAATGGATAGAGGACGCCAGCGGCGAGGGGAATGGCGAGCACATTATATGCAAAAGCCCCGAATAAATTTTGTCGAATGGTGCGGCGCGTAGCGATGCTTAGCTCAATCAGCGCGGGAATGGCGCTGACTTTACCGTTTAAAACCACGACTTCACCGGCACCTGCCGCAATTGCGTTAGCGGCATCAGCGCCAGCCATTGCTACGCCAACGTGGGCGGCGGCGAGCGCGGGCGCATCATTGATGCCGTCACCGACCATCGCAACTTTGCGCCCTTCGCTTTGCCAGCGTTGCAAGAGCGCGAGTTTTTCTGCCGGTAAAAGGCCAGCGTGAATTTCAGTAATACCAACGATGCGCGAAACTTTTTCAGCCGTCGATAATTGATCGCCAGTCAGCATGACCACGTTGATGTGACGGTGACGAAGTGCGGCAATAGCGTCAGCAGCATCTGGTTTCACCGCGTCGGCAACCGCGATCAGTCCGGCGACTGCGCCATCAACGGCAACGAACAATCCGGTTGCTCCATCAAGATTGAAGTTCAACAGCGCTGCTTCAGCGCCAAGCGAACGGAGGTAACGCGCGCTCCCAACCGCCACGCGGCGTCCGTCAACGTTGGCTTCGACGCCCATTCCCGGCACCGCGCGAAAATCAGTCGCCTTACTCGCAGGATTTTTTACCGCAGCGCGCACGGCGCTGGCGAGTGGATGTTCAGAACCTTGTTCGACCGCAGCGGCAAGCTGAAGAATTTCATTTTCAGTGAACCCAGGTTCGGCCAACACCCGTTCAACGGTTGGCCGCCCAACCGTCAACGTGCCGGTTTTATCCAGCGCTACGAGATCGATGAGTCCGGCGTTTTCTAACGCGGCTCCATCACGGATGAGCAATCCTTCGCGAGCAGCGCGGCCCACGGCGACCATCACCGCTGTTGGTGTAGCCAAGCCAAGCGCACATGGACAAGCGATGACCAAAACGCTGGCAGCGGCAAGCAGTGCGTGCGCGGTGAGTTCTGGCGCAAGGAAGTGCCACAGCACCCACGTCATCAGCGCGATGGTCACCACCACCGGCACAAACACCGCAGAAATGCGATCAGCCAAGCGTGCGATGGGAGGTTTGGCTCCTTGTGCGGCGCGTACTTGTTCCGCTAAACGTGCGAGCGTGGTGTCGGCACCGACATGAGTCGCGCGCAAAATCACGCTGCCGTCGATGAGCACCGTGCCGCCAGTCAGGTGACTGGCGATGGTTTTACTTACCGCTGCAGCTTCGCCGGTGATCATCGCTTCGTCAGCGTGCCCTCCGCCTTCAATGACGATTCCGTCGACCGGAATAATTTCGCCAACCCGCACGCGCACGTGATCATCAACGCGTAATGACGCGGCTAAAACCGCCTCATCACTGCTGGTTCCGTCACTATGAGCGGTCACGCGATTGGCTACCGGTGGACGTCGGGCAAGCAGACCGGAAATCGCGGCGGCTGCGGTTGCGCGAGCGCCGCCTTCCAACCAGCGTCCGGTGAGAACCAGCGCGATAATCGCTGCTGCGGTTTCGAAATGAATAGGCGGCACACCAGGCCACCAAGTGGGCGATATCATCGCCGCGATGCTGAGGACGAGCGCGGTGGCCGAGCCGAGCGCGATCAACGTATCCATCCCGAGTTGTCCGCGTAACAGTCCGCGTCCAGCGATGATGAACACCGTTCGGCCTGGACCACCGATGACGAGCAGCGTTAAAATCAATTGGGTCCACAGTGACCAGGCATGATGCAAGTGAGCCATGCCGAGTGCCATGACCGGCGCGGTGAGTGTTAATGCGATCAGCGCGCGTTGACGTTCGGGACCAGCCACGACTCGGTGATCGTGGGCCGCGTGTTCAGCTTCTTCTTCAGGGACGAAACCGGCGTCGTGCAGACGCGTTTTAATGGCGGCGATGGTGGTCGCTGATGCGTCATAGCGCAGCGATGCCTCACGCGTGGCGAGATTGACGTTGGCTTCGCGTACTCCGGCAGTGTCGCGCAAAACGCTTTCGGCACGCGTGACGCACGATGCACAATGGAGTCCTTCGACTAGCGTTAGTCGTACATCGGTTTCGGTCATGTCAGGTCTGAGCCGTACGTGGGCCAGGTTTAAAGCCAACCTTCAGGAGTGCCGCGTCGAGGATGTCATCGCTCACGCGATCATCGGCAGTAATCAAGGCAGCTTTATCCGCGGGCGACACCTGAACACGCTGAACGCCTGGGACACTTTGCAGTGCTTTGGTCGCAGCATGAACGCAACCGCCACAGGTCATGCCGCTGATGGAGAGAGAGAAGGTGCGCATGGTTATGCTCTACGATTTTTTGGATGAGTTAATTTTGGTGACTGATGAAAGCGTTCTATCAACGATAACCACTTATGACGTAACTTTGCCAGGAGTAAAAAGTACCAATGACAGGAATCTGCTCGGCGAGCAAAAATGGCGCAATAAACAGCTCATTCACCGTCTTCCTTAAGGCTAGGTCTTGAGAATGTGGATCAAGGAGATGGGCACGAAAGCAAAGGCCTAAAATAAAACCGGGGAAGATGAAATAGATAACGAGGAGAATAATCGTTCCCGTCAATATCGTACTTTTCACAGTCTTTCGCCATGAACTGTGCGTGAGATGATGCGCTCCGTTATCAACTTCGGTCATTTAAGAGCCGCTGGCAAAGTCACCGTCAGCACCTGCGCTCCGCTGCCATCAACGTTCAACCTGACGATGCGATGGTGGTTGGTATCGGCGACGTATAGGAATTTGGCGTCCGCGCACAGACCGCCTGGTTCGTAGAATCCTGGCGTAAGTCCAGCGGTCTTCAGCGTGGTGACCTCGCCCGAAAGAGGATCCACCGTTCGCAGCGCGTGATTGTAGGTATCGGTCACTACCAACAACGGACCCTTGGCGCCCGCGATGAGGGTGATGCCTTGGGGATGTTGGAAACGCGCATCGATACCGACGCCATCCTTCAAACCGAAACCGAAGAGATCTTTGCTGCCTGCAACGGACACCACTTCGCCGTTGGGATCAACGGCAACCGTGCGCACCGTGCTGTCTTCGGAATCGGCGATAAATAATTTTTGACCATCGCTCACCACTCCGCAGGGCTGAGAAAAAGTCGCCGCTAAAAGTGGGCCGTCATCGCATCGTTCAGCGCCTGTGCCGGAATGCACCGCAATGGTGTTGGCGGTCAGGTCGTAACGCCAAATCTGATGATGTCCGGCCATGGCGATAAATAACGTGTTGCCGACGCGTTCAATATCCCACGGACTATTCAGCGCAGCGTCTTTGCCTGCGCCGCTATAACTGCGATCGCGCCCTTGTGCGCCAGTGCCTGCGAGGGTGCGCACTTGACCACTGGCCAGATCGACTGCACGCAGTGCGTGATTTTGACGATCACAAACATACAACGTCAGACCGTCCTCGGATAAACAGACGCCTTGCGGTTCGTTGAAAGTCGCTTTGTCGAGCGCGCCGTTTTCCAGCCCTGGATGACCTGATCCGATCACGCGCCGCACGACGCCATCCATGCTCGTTTCCAAAATGCGATGGTGACCGGTGTCAGTGATGAAGAGACGTTGGCCTTTGACATCAGCGCGTATTTTCCCGGGGAATGATAACGCACCTTGCGCATTGGCGTCGACTTCTTCTTTAAACTTCAGCGGCTTTTCGGCCAAGGTGCCGTTAGCTTTTCCGGTTTCGAGCAACTTGGCAATCGCACGATCTAACAAGTCACGATGGCCTTCACCCGATACTTGACCAATGGGTTTTCCCGTGCTGTCAATCAGCACTAAGGTCGGCCACGAATGGGAACCGAAGCGCTGCCAAATGGCAAAGTCGTTGTCGACCGCCACGGGATGTTTTAGTCCGTTGCGTAACACTGCGGCGCGAATGTTGTCGAGATTTTTTTCTTGATCAAATTTTCCAGAGTGCACGCCGATCACGGCAAACGGTTGGTCTTTATATTTTTCTTCCAGCCATTTCAGCTCCGGCATGACGTGGATGCAGTTGATGCAGCAATAGGTCCAGAAATCCACCAACACGATTTGGCCTTTGAGCTGCGCGTTGGTCACCGGCTCGGTAGTATTCAGCCACCCTTTTGCGCCACTGAAATATTCGCCGGCACGCAATGGATCGGTGGGATCAGCGGCGGGGTCTGCAACGGGTTCGACCGCGAAGGCGGGCGCGAGCAGGAAAAGCGCAGCAAAAGTGGCGAGGGCAAAGCGCATGGGACGTAGGATAAATTGCATGGGTACAGCGTGCCTCTCTCTCACATTACGGCCAGCTATGGATTTCGTTTGCTGCCACGTGCGTGGCAAGCGCTGATTTTCGCACGACTTCAAAAGCTATCTGGAAAAAGCGAAATCTGACATGGAGGACCGAAGGACCGGAGAATGCGTGGATTAAAATCATATAATCTACGCTGGTTCTTCGCTTTTGGCTTTTGGATTTTTCGGTTCTCCGGTCCTCCATGTCATTCCTCAGTTTTCCAGGCAGTTACTTTGTGATTTTAGCCTTTGTTCAGCAGCCATTTGCCTTCGAAAACCGTTACCGCTGGGCCGCTCATAACGACTTCTTCGTCGTCGCTTGCCCATGTGACGTGTAGATCGCCGCCATTCAGGCGCACGATCGCCTCGCGCCCTGGGATTTTTTCCGCCAATATTGCCGCCACGACGGCTGCACAGGCGCCGGTTCCACAGGCTTGGGTTTCACCAGCACCGCGTTCCCAGGTCCGTTGACGAAGGACGGGCAGACCACGTTCGTCTTTGATGCGGGCGACGAACTCAACATTGGTGCGTTGAGGAAACCGTGGGTCATGTTCGATCAGTGGACCAACCGTACTGACGGGAAACGTTTCTGGATCGTCGACGAAACATACGGCGTGGGGATTACCCATACCAACGGCCAAAAAATGGTGATGAACGCCGTTCACGATTGCGGTCAGTGCTAAGCGTGGACCGGGGCCGGCGTGTTCGACCGGAACTTTACTGGGAATCAACCGTGGACGACCCATGCCGACCGTAGCGCCATCGCAAATTTTACTGCTTTTGTGCAGCGTCACGGTGAGTACGCCCGCGCCGGTCTCAACTCGCAGATCGCCGCCACGAACATGGCGATGATCGTGCGCCAGTTTAGCTAAACAGCGAATGCCGTTGCCGCACATTTCTGATTCACTGCCATCGGCATTGAACATCCGCATGCGGACATCGCCTTTGGTTGACGCAGCCAAAACAATTAATCCGTCACCGCCGACGCCGGTGTGACGATTGCTCATGGCCTTGGCTAATGCCACCAATGCGGTGGTGGTCGATGGCACGCCTTCGTCACGCAACCCATCTAAGTAGACGTAGTCGTTACCGCAGCCGTGCATTTTGGTGAAGGGGAGAAAGTCGTTGGCAGCCATGGCGCTCACCCTGTGCAACGGCACGCGCTCGGCAACCGGTGGTCGGGGTCTTATACACAGACCCTCTCAAATTGGGATAACCACACAGCCCGGCCGAGCCGGAACCAAAGGTTCATGATCGTCTCGACCGGGCTGTTCGCTGTTGCTGCAGGGGCTTTCGCCCCCACACCCCCGTGACACTAAGGCGCGAATTTTTCTGCTGTCCGGAGATTTCGCACCTTAGTGTCACAGAGCCGACATCGAGTTGGCACAAGCATAGCTAAACTCACGGGAACTCAGGGCAGCGCTCGCAGCTTGCCGGAAGCGCTGGAAGCACAGAGCGCTTTCGTTGTGCCAGGGTACGCTAACACTGCCGCTCGCATGCCGCCAGAACTGCAACCTCTTCAACCGCCACCGCGCCGCCGCCGTCGCTGGCGTATATTATTGGTGCTGGTGTTGCTGTTCATCGCCGCCGTGGTTGGTGGCGGTTGGTGGGCGCTGTCGACGAATCAAACTGGACATCTCATCAGTCGCCTCTTTAGCGAACGTCTGCCGGGACATCTGGAAATTGACCACAGTGAATTCACTGGAGTCGATGGCCTTGTCCTGACCGGTATACGTTTCATGCGTCAGCGTGGCGAAACGCCTGCGATCACCATACCGCGCATCGTCATCAGCGGTGAATTGTGGCAGGGCCGGGTGAATCAGATTCGCATTGAAGGATTACAATTCGATGCGACTTATGATTCAGTGCGTTTTATTCATAAAGTAATCCTGGCCGAAGTGGCGCAAAAATCATCAGGCCGCACCCCGCGTTTGCTGCACTTAGACATCAGTGGCGGAGTCTCAGTGAATGGAGAAGTCGTCATCGATGAAGCGAAAGTCGGGGTCGATGCTACGGGACCAAAAGTCGTTGTGGAGGGCACCGCGCGATACGCCGGCCAGCCCATTTCTGTGCAGGTCAAAACCAGCGGCAGCAATGAAGAGTTAACCAATATCAAAATGCTGGAAGGCCGCTTACCCGTGTGGCGGTCGTGTGATTGGTTGGCTGCGCTGAAATTATTGCCCGAACTGCCGCAAGAGGCGCGCGCTTGGGTGCCAGAACACGCTGAATTAGGGAATTCGGTGGTCATCGCCGACCGTGCCTGGGAACATTTTACGGGTGAAGCTCATGCCAAATGGACCAGCGGAGGTGGACAAGCGAAGTTGAATATTGATCAACGTTTTGTGCGTTTAGGGGACCTCACGCTTCAGGACGCTGGGATCATTACTTTAAATGGCGAAGCGGTGATCGATACCGATGAGCGGAAAGTTGCGGTGAGTGCGAAGTCGTGGTCGCCAGGGTCGCGATTACCGATTCCGGCCATTGTACCAACCGTGGCGATTCTCGCGGCGATGCCACGGGCGCAGCTTGATGGTGCGCTTATCGCTGGCGCGTGGGATTTAAATTTACGTCTGTCGGGAACCGGAGAAACCGCCTTGGCATGGAGCGCGGGCCATCCATTGACCGTCGATAGCAAAGGCGTCGCGCTGTCGCTTTTGCAGCCATTTGTGCCGCGCGAGCTGACTCTGGCAGCGGGCAGTGCCAATAATTTACATGCGGAGGTCGGTGCGAGTGGTTTGACGATGGTCACCGCCACAGTCGAACAGGCGCGCGTATTGTGGCAGGGTTGGGCGCTTGGTGGTTTGGATGGACGGGTGGCATTACGCGTGGTGCCGACGGGCATTGATCTGGATGTCACGCTACCGGTCATGGGGAAAGCCACTTGGCGGAGCGTAGAAGAGGGCGGTCTTCTGAATATTGATTTGACCAACGCGGAAGCATTCGTGGTTCGCTTGAAGGGACCGCAGGTTTTGCCGGAATTATCTGGGGCGGTATTACTTGACGCAAAAGTACGTCAAACCTCGACGGCTCTGCTGGCTGACATTGTTCGACTGCGTTTGAAAGAGGTGGGAATCACCGATGCCTTACGTCATCTGGACAATGATCTGTCAGGCACGGTGAGTCTTCATGGCGCCCGGGCCAACGCACATTTGTTGGGCCGCATTACCAGTGGGGAAGTACGGATTGCAAATGTGTGGCATAATCTCGCGAAACATCGTCCGCGTTTTAATGCGGAGGTCTCGCTCGCTAACGGGTTATTTCTGGCGGATAATATACTTATTCGCGCAACCGATGCGGCGGGGGAGCCCTTGATCGATGGCTATAGCGCGGGCATCCGCGGAAGTTTTTCGCTGAGTGAATTGAGCGGTACTATTCACTGCGTCGCCGATCATGCTGATCTCGATTGGATCAATACCCTGATTCCAAATACCGACAGCACCTTTGGCGGTGAAGGCGCGGTGACGGTCACCACCAATTTGCTGCATGGCGAGATCGATACCATCAAAGGTCATTTCATGCCGCTGGATGCGCATTTAAGCCTGGGCCAATTTTTTAATGCGACGGGTATCAAAGGCGCGGTTGAATTTCGCATCGCCCGGCCATCGGCCGAAGCCTTGCCGACTTTATCCAAAGACCCCAAAGAACCCAAATAACAGCCATCGTGATGCGAGTAAGGATGTATCTATGCTTCAGCAGCTAACCAAAGAAACCGAACTTGAAGAGGTGCTGAAGTCGCCAGCAATGACGTGGTTGTTCAAGCACTCCAACACCTGTGGTGTGAGCAGTGCGGCATATGACGAAGTGAATAATTTTTTGAACAGCCATCCAGAGCAGCGCGTCAGTATGGTGGTAGTTCAAACGCATCGACCACTGTCGAACAACATTGCCAGTCGATTAAAGCACGTGCATCAAAGCCCGCAGCTGTTTTTGCTCAAAGAAGGTTACGTATTGTGGTCCGCCACGCATTGGAGCATCACGGCAGACGCCATGACGAACGCAGTGAAAAAGGCGGTATAAACCTGAGAAACGCAGGAGACAACCACTCCACCGTATCACTGTTTTCCTTTGCGTCTTGGCGGTGGAAGTTTTATTCCTACTGCAATTTTTAGGATCAATGCCGGAAGTGCCGCACGCCCGTCAGTACCATCGCGATGCCAGCTTGATCGGCAGCGGCAATTACCGCAGGATCGCCTTTGCTTCCGCCTGGTTGCACCACGGCGGTGATGCCCGCTTTGGCCAAGGTTTCGAGGCCATCGGGGAAGGGAAAGAATGCATCACTGGCAGCAACGCCGCCAACGGCGCGTTCTTTTGCTAAGGTGGTGGCGATCCAGGTGCTGTTGACGCGACTCATTTGTCCGGCACCAGCGCCGACCAGTTCGCCGTCTTTGACGATGCAGATGGCGTTCGATTTCAGGTGTTTGCATACCAACCAAGCGAATTCGAGATTCTTTAATTCCGCTGCGCTCGGCGAGCGTTTGGTTGCGACGGTCAGCGAGCTGGGATCCCAGCCGAGGGTGTCGTAATCTTGCAGCAACATTCCGCCGAGCACGTTCTTGGCGTAACGCGCACCAGTCGGGACTGATTGCCAAGCGCCGACGGCGAGTAAGCGCACGTTGGCCTTCCACTTTGGTTTGGTGGTCAAAATGGTCAGCGCTTCAGGGGTGAAAGCGGGCGCAATCACGACTTCGACAAATTGACGTGGCACCATCGCTTCAGCAGCGGCGGCATCGACGATGCGATTGAGCGCAATAATTCCGCCAAAAGCAGCCTGCGGATCGCCGTCATACGCGCGGGCAAAAGCCGTAGCGAGATCGGCTGCGGTTGCGCAGCCACAAGGATTGGTGTGCTTGATGATGGCGCAGGCGGGCGTAGCGAATTCATTGACCAAGCACCACGCCGCATCAGCGTCCATCAAATTATTGTAGGACAATTCTTTGCCGTTGAGTTGTTTCAGCTTACTGACGCCAGCGGCGCCTGGGCGACGAATATCGTAGAGCGCTGCCAGCTGATGCGGATTTTCGCCGTAACGCAGATCCATAACCTTTTTCAACGGGATGGCGTTTTCTGCCGGGAAGTTTTCTTCTGCTGGGAAACCAGCGATACGTGTGAGTTCATCGGCGATCAGCGCATCGTAACGCGCCGTGGTACGAAACACCGTACGCGCACAGCGTTCGCGAAAGGCCAAGGTCGTGTCGCCGTTATTGGCATCCATTTCGGCGATGCAGCGCGTGTAATCGCCCGGTTCAACGATGACCGTTACCGATGCGTGGTTCTTTGCCGCCGAACGCAACATCGATGGTCCGCCGATATCGATCTTCTCAATCTTATCCGCCGTCGTTGCTCCCGCTTTGTCGGCGGTGGCTTCAAAGGGATACAAGTTCACCACCACCAAATCGATCAAGGCGATGCCGTGCGTGGTGGCTGAAGTCAGGTGCTCTGGTACGGCGCGATTCGCCAGCAAACCGCCGTGAATCATCGGATGTAAAGTTTTGACGCGACCGTCCATCATTTCAGGAAAACCCGTGTGCTCCGACACCTCGGTTACCGGAATGCCCGCAGTTTTGAGCGCTTGATAGGTGCCGCCAGTGGACAGCAGATGCACGCCGCGTTGGTGCAACGCGCTAGCTAACTCGACCACGCCAGTTTTGTCAAAAACAGAAAGCAGGGCGCGACGAATAGGCATGGGACAGACTCCAAAAAAGCGGGGAGATATCGGGCGGAGGACCGCAGGGACGGCGCAGACTCTGACGACGAGTTCGTGCGGCAAGAGGGAGATCGGCGGAGCTTTCCCAAAACGGAATGCGATACAGGGCAAAACACATCACCTACTCTGGGTACGCTGCTTCGCCTTCGGAAACGTGAGCAAGGAAAGCCACAGAGAAAGTCCGACGATTTCAACGACTCCACGGCAGCATGGGGAATGATCCACCATTGGTCGAGCAACGCTTATCGATCGTTGGACTCTGCCACGCGGCGAGTTCCTGATTTAGAAACCGTGGCCGTCAACGCATCGATCCGCGCCTGCAAGTCATAGATCAGCTCCCGCACTTCGGGTTTGGCATTCGCGATTATCGCCGCTTGTCGCCACTCCTGACGTTCGTCTTCGTTCAGGTCGAGAACCGTTATCCAGGTGGCGAGGCGTCGCATGGGCGGCTTCCGCTTCCCCATAATGACCTCAGAGATGGTCGACACGGCGGTGTGGGTACGCTTGGCGAAGGCAAGTCGTGTCATGCCAGCGCGTTTGATCGAGGAACCCAAAAGATCACCGAAGGTTTGCACCACGCGGGACGATAGACAGGTCCCATCGGAATCGATACTGCCACTTGACAATTTCGCATTCTTAGCGAATTAATGCAGGAGAGTTTCGCAAGTTTTGCGAAAAAATACATTCGACCGGTCGTCACTCCTTTGGGATACTTGTATGCAGGTTCTGCTGCTGGGCTTGTTGATGTGGCGACGATGCTGACTCGCCTGCTTATTGCGATGTTCCCTATCCCGCTCTTCGCCGTCCAGGTTGAACCGGTCAGCGTGCGCAATGAACACCGGCTCAACTTTGGAGAATATGGCTCGCTGGCTGCCGGGGCTGTGGTGGCCAGAGTAACCGATCCATCAGCAGTCTGGTACAACCCGAGCCGATTGGTTCAGAGCGCCTCGCCATCGATCTCTGGTAGCGCCTCTATTTTTGAATCGGCAGAAACCCAATTCAAAGCGTCTGACGGGACTTATAACCAAAGCACCCTGAACACGATCCCGGGCTACGTCGGCGGGACCGGGCGCATGCCGGGGTCTGAAGGCGGTCGGGTCATGTGGGGGTTCGGACTGGTCGTGCCGTTATTCTGGGACAGCTCGTTAGAAAATCGAAATTCCCAAACGGTGACATATGGGGCACCTAATCCAGGCCCCTATCAACTCGATACCGTTGGTCGTGTATCGGTGCAGAGCAGGATGCTGGTGCCAGCACTCGCAATCGCCACACGGATCGGTGATGATGCTGGCATAGGTCTGTCGCTATTGTTTCCCATATACGACCATCGAATGGAACGGAACACTTCGGAAATCTCAGTTACTCGCGGCGTCTATCGATCGTATTGGGAAATTCAGGAACAAGATGTCTACAGCATGCGCATTGGCGCAGGAGGCTATCAACGCTGGGGACCAGTCGACGTTGCCATTGCCGTAAAATCACCCAGTTGGAGGCTGGCTTCCAGCAGCACGGCGGAATGGCACGCTGTGCAATCGAGTTTTGCCTCTGGCACCACCGTCACGTCAGATGCGTACATCGGAGACGGGAAAGCCGATTTCCGATCCCCATTTGAGGCGACTTGTGCTGGTGCCTATTCTCTCGGGCAATTCACCGCCGAATTAGATCTGACGTATCTTGCTGCCGTGGGCGAGCATTCCTCGGTCGAAGGCGATCTGCCCATTGTCACGCGGCGGTTTAATACGGGTGCCGCTACCGACATCACCACGCTGACGACGGGTACGCCAGGCACCATCGAACTTGAGCAGGCAGTCAACGTGGCGATTGGATTGGGCTGGCAATTTACGCCATCGGTCAGCCTGCATACAGGTTATGCCTTGGATCATAGCCAAGTGAAAAATTCTAATGAGTATGCAGCGCTCGATATATCTACATTCAATATAGGCGCCCTCTATAAAACGGATCGCAGTTCTGCCTTTGTCGGGTTCTATTATCAATGGTCGAACACCGGACACAGTGATGTTTTCAATTCCCAAACCAGCGCCAACGAAACTGCCGATATTTCGATTCGGTCAATTGGTTTCGTGTTGGGTGCCAGTTACTACCTCGAATGACATCCCCCATGACCATGCAAATGCCCCACGATTCGACCTGCGCCCGGCATTATACCCCTGGAGGTAATTCGATGAGAAATTCCGGACCGAGCTTTTGCGTACTGTTAATCGCCTGCTTGTTTGTCTCCGCCTGTGGATCACAAAAAACCACGGTACGCGACGCGTCGAATGCCATCTATAAATCATCAACGATCACCGTTGTTGCCGACGCAACCAAACGAAGTTTCCAGACAGATGATCAGTACCGAGTCGAATTCGAGAACAAGCTGATGGAGCGGCTGGAAAGAAAAGCATTTACAACGGGCAGCGGCTTAACCCTGAAATATTGGCTTTCCGATGCAGATGAAGGAAGTCGAAGTGCTCGCTTCTGGCTTGGGTTTGGTGCAGGCACAGGAAAGTTCAAGGTTATCGTCGAATTTTATGATGTGAACGGCAACAAGTTGTCAGAAACCGAAAACGTCGGGACGGTTAGTGGCGGATTCACGGGTGGGTCCTTCTCCGCAGCCATCCTCAACTCAGCAGAGTCGATTGCGGCGTACGCCAAGAAAACCTATTACAGCAAAGACGCTGTCCCGATTGCAGCCACAACCAGCACCAGCCCAAGTCCGCTTGCCTCAAGCGCACCAGGGGCTTCGCAGCCAGCACGGTCTAGCTCCATCGTGACAACTCCTGCTCCTGGGCTCAAGACGTGGCAGATGGCGATCAACACCAATCCGACCGGCGCGATCATCAAAGCCTATGACGCCAATCAGAATCTTGTCCAAATCGGAAAGTCTCCGGCTAGTTTTCTTTGGCCTTTACTGACTGAAGCCGACACCCTCGTAGTTGTTTGGCAGGGTCGTCAGCTCTCATTGCTCCCCACCTTTCTAGAGTCTATCAGCGTGGATTTTTCTCAGAATCCGCCGGTCGTCAAAGGCGGCACGGTGATTGAAAACGTGCGCTGATCGATACCGCATCAATCCGTCTCAAGGTATGCATTTACCACCACAGGAACGTCCAAATGAAACGCTATTATCTATGTCTCATTCTTGTAATTCTGATCATCAGTGGATGTGGCGGGGGCGGAGGAGGTGGGGACAGCGGGTCAACTCCACCGCCACCGCCAAAAACATGGACGGTATTTATATATGGCCATGCCGACCATAGTCTAACTTACAGTCTGGCCGCCGACATGTCGGAAATGAGCCAAGCGAGTCTTGGGGCTCACATGAATGTGATTGTTGCCGCAGATTGGGACTCTTCAAAAACAATTGGAGGAAACGGCGGTGTTTCGACGTGGGAGCCTGGCACAAACGGCTCTGGGTATCCGACAGGAGTCGAATGGTATAAAATGAGCGGAGGTGGATTGGCGCCAACTAAGTTTTCCACGGAAGTCGAGGCTAATTTAGATTCCACGACATACCTTCAGGACGCAACCGACTTCGCCTTTCAGAATTATCCGGCCGATCGATATGGGATTATACTTTGGGATCACGGCGGATCTTGGGAGGGTGGATTCGGTGGAGACTCTCAAAATGGAACTGTTAGTGGCACCGGAATGACGGCGTCAGGTGCCGCAACTGCAATTGCAAATGCATTAACGGCAAGAGGCATCACGGGGACGCGACCGCTTGAGTTTATTGCATTTGACACGTGCCTAATGGCATGCCCGGAAGTTATTCAACCATTCAAGGACCTGGCGAAGACATACATTGCCTGTGCTGAAATCGACTTTGGCGATGGTTGGGATTACACGAATACACTGGGATACATCTCCGCTAATAGCACTGCTGCGGCCACGGCCATCGCAGCTCAAGAAGTATCTTTCTGGAACTCGCATCATTCTAGTCCTACCGACATCGTTGCAAAATCTCATATGGCCATTGATCTATCCCAGTGGGACGCATTCGCATCAAGCATGTCTCAGGTTGTGACTTCAATCAATGCGAGCCCCTCTATGACCGCGCTGGATTGGGGGGTAAGGCAATTCACATCAGCGCCTGGATACTATTTCGATGCTGATCAGGCGAGGAGTCAGCCAAATCTTCGGGATGCCGGACAATTATTGACAAAGTTAGCAACGGTTACTTCCGACACGAATGTGGCATCAAAGGCAAGCTCCGCTAGGTCGGCATTAATCGCTATGCGCCTTGGTCTTTCGCAAGGTGTTATTAGGTCGATAAATGATCAGTCCGGCCTGCATATAGAATGTGCGATTGCAAAGAAATATACGGACGATCCATCAAGGTTGTCGCTATACGCCACAAATGCGGCATCATGGAACGCTGCCTCATCGTGGTCTAGCTTACTCTCAACAGTTCAGACCTTCGATGATGGAACACAGCCATCAATCGCCGTAACCTCTACCGGCGGTGGAGCAAGCGTTGCTGTAGAGTTCACCACGGCCGATGCGGATATTGGAGAGGCTGCTGTTTGGGTAACACGAACAAATCCGGACTCTTCTATTGATGATTTTGGCTTGGTTGGTGTAGACATCATTGATCCAGGCACCTATCAGTTTGACTGGAATCTAAAGATTCCAACTTTAGACAATGGTATCACTACAAGCTTCGCCAGGGCAGAGCGCGTAATTATTGGCGACGGCGTAGATAACTCTCTCTTTGGTATCTCGTGCTCGTACACAGTTGGGGTAGACACCATCAATGGATTCGTTATTTTTGGTTCAAACGATAGTTACAGCACTCTTTTTATGGAAATTGACGCCATTGGAGGCGTGAAGGTTTTGCCATTATACCCTGGTGGAATTATAACCCCGAAAATTGATCGATATACGGGGGGGCCGACTCCGACCTCAATTTCCATGACGGCCCTAACGATTCCGTCGAATCGTCAGTTAGGAGTCGGTGACTACAGCGCTCCCACTGGAACATATAAACTTCTCGTAACTGGCATGGATGTCTGGGGCAATGAAGCTTCGGTACTTACCGTTCCGTATGCGATTACAAAACGATGAAAAAAACATTTGTGCTCGCCATCGGGTCCATTCTTGTCATCGGAATTTCTGGTCTTTTTCTTCTCCGCTATTCGCAAGTTGAACGTTCGGTCGGACATGAGGCACATGCTTCCGCCTCGGAAGGTTCACCGAAAGCGAATTCATCGGCCGTACTTCCGACTTCGCCTTCCCTCGCATTGCAAGTCCACACAAGCTCGGCGAAGAAAGGGCCAGATGACCCCCTGCCGCCAATAGGGGAACATGATCTGACGAAGTTAATAGAATCGTACTCACCGGAAGAATTGCGAATGCTCTCCGAAGTCGAGAGGTCCACAAAAAATGTTCCGCCTGCTATCTTGCAGGATGTTGTCCGAATGGTCCGCCGCAAAGACCAACCGAAAGACGTAGAAGTCTTCATCCGCGACAAGGTTCCCGGCATAGAGGCCAAGACCATTGCCTATGAATGGGCAATGAAGCAGTTACTTGGCGATAAATATGTTCCCGTGCGTCCGCCTCATCAGGGCGGCGGCAACGCAATCATTGAAGGAATCCACGGAAGTCCCACGACACGGGATGGACAAGGTAACCTTATCAACAAGCCAAAGTGAAATTATTGACATGCCTCATGCCTTTTCGTCTGCAAGCTCACGCAAGTGCCGGTGACAAATCTGCTGTTCTTTCGGGTCTAACGACTTCCATGCAGTTGGCGACACCAGCGGTGATGAATTGGAATCCATGAGACCCTTAAGCACCACAATGCCTCGCTGCCAAACCGTGCCCCGACCGCCAGATTTACTAAACCATTCTGGCGGCAACTATTTCAACATATTTTTGAACGTGCCGAGGCTATAGCCAAGTATTTCCGCAGCTTGGTTATATGGCCACGTTAGGCGAGCTTCTGGTTGCGACAGGATGAGCGATGTGGCGTTGTCCAGGCATTCACGCAGGTGCTGTTTCTTGCCGTCGTCCAGAAGTGTCAGGATTCTGGAAATGAATGGGAAATAAAAAATGTGAGAGACCGTTATTGCGACACCTCTGAGTTGTGGGCTCGTGGTTGGAATCTGATGCATCCACCCTGCAAGATGCTCGCAGGTTTCTTCAAGGATTTCACCGTCGTTAGCAGAGACGAGTTCCGGGGGGCTGTGCATCGCATTTGGTTCCGATATGGCCCATGCACTGGCATACAGTGTGGGTGATTCGTAGGTCGCTTGGTGTTGGTCTTTACGCGATATGGCGGGACGTGGCATACGCCGCATAAGGAAGGGCACTGTGGAGATCGGCGTACCTGGAGTTACTCGTCGCTGGTCGTGTTTCGGGATAATTTCATGGGCGCGAAGCACCTTGCTGATTTTGTTCGTGCACCATTGATAACGAACGATAGCAGTGAGCTTCATGACCATAACGAAGACGTCGAAGTCCATGCGACCACGTGTTTGGCACTTATTCAGGAGGCTCATGCTCATCGCGACATGTACCGTGTTCGGCAGTTTATTTTTACTCGCCGGTGTGCTGTATCTGGCGCAAGAAAAAATGATTTATCATCCGCGACCGTATCCGGCGCAGGTGCTGCAACAGTTACCCGCTGGTTTAGTGCCGCTAGCTGACGCTGCTGGTTCGGTGCTTGGATTTTATCGTGGGCCAGCGAGCGGTGGGGTGCCGCGTCGGCTATGGCTGCTTTTTGGCGGGAATGCCGATCAGGCCTTGCGGTGGGAAGATTTCGCCATGACCCACGCAGCGCCCGATGTCGGTTATGTCATGGTGGAATATCCAGGTTTTGGAGCGTGTCTGGGCAAGACCAGTCCGTCCTCGATTTTGGCTGCCAACGAACAGGCCGTCGCGCTGTTGGCAAAACATCTGGGCGTGAGCGTTGAACAAATTCATGCCCACGCTTGCGGGCTGGGTCATTCTTTGGGCGCCGCAGCGCTGACGCAGTACGCCGAAATTCATCCTTTGCAGCGGCTCATTTTGATCTCGCCCTTCACGACTATGAAGGCGATGGCGCAACGATCGGTGGGCTGGCCGCTCTGTGAATTGCTGACCCATCGTTTTGATAATCAGAAAAATCTCAGCAAAATCGCTGATCTTGGTTTACCGCCAACCACGATTATTCATGGCGCTCGCGATGGCTTTATACCATCCGAAATGGGCCGCGCGTTAGCACAGGAACATCCCAGTATTACTTTCGTCGCGGTGGAGGGCGCCGAGCACAATGACGTGATTGATTTGGGAGACGCAGCAATTCGCAAAGCGATGGCAGAGTAATCGATTCGGCGTTAGCCCGTGGCCGTTGGCCGCGTTGACGCTGACATGTCACGTTGAAACACCACGTCCATCGCCGCTAAGCGATAGGCTTCCGCGAGGGTCGGGAAGTTGAAGGTGTTGGCGATGAAGACATCAACATCCATCCCGGCGATCAGCGCCATTTGGCCAATGCCGACCAACTCAGCGGCGCCTTCGCCGACGACTTGAACGCCAAGCAGTTTCTTGCCGCTGGAATCAGTCACCAGTTTGAGCAAGCCGTCTTGAATCGCAGCGATCTGGCCTCGGGCGACGTCGCTAAAATGGGCGCGCCCGACGATGGCACCGCCATGGCGTTCGCGCGCTTGCGCTTCGCTCAGGCCGACGCTGGAGAGCTCGGGAATCGCGTAAATTCCCATAGGAATCATTTCCGGCGACACGCCGGTGGGCAGGCCGAGTGCGTGGCAAACCGCGCGCCGGCCTTGATCCATCGATGCTGATGCCAGCGATGGCGGCCCGATGACGTCACCGACACCGTAGATGTGGTGAATGCAGGTACGCAGATCGGCGTCGACCGATAAAAGTCCACGATTGGTCGCGGTGAGTCCAGCAGCGGCCAAGTTGAGATCTTCGATATTGGCTAAACGGCCCAGCGTGCAGAGTAATTTTTCGCTGCGAATTTCTTGGCCATCAGCAAGTATGGTGACGACTTCGCCCAGGCCATCCCACTCGACTTTGGTCGTCACAGCTTTGGCTAAGAATCGCGAGCCGGTTGCCGTCAGCGCATCAGTGAAGCAGGTGGTCAGTTCTGGATCAAGAAAGCTCAATGGCCGATCGCCGCGATCGATCATGGTGACTTTGGTGCCCAGCTCAGCAAAGATGGAGGCGTATTCGCAGGCGATGACTCCTGCGCCCAGCACGGTTAATGAACTTGGCAAATACGTCATCGACAGGATGGAATCGCTGTCGAGCAAATGCGTGTGGTCGATCGGAATTTCTGGTGGCGTTCGCGGACGTGAACCCGTGGCGACGATGACGAAGCACGCATGCACCAGCCGGATATTGCGATCAACGCCAGCCACAGCCAACGTGTGAGGGTCTTTGAAACTTGCGCGGCCATGCCAACGCGTGACTTCGGCGCGTGCCAGTTGCGCTGCCATTGATGATTGATGAGCGGTGACGACTTGTTCAAGACGCGTCATCAGGCTGGCGACTTGAGTCTCTTCACCCATCGCAACGGGGCAGAGGTTTGCGCTTTTGCGCCGAAAACCAGTCAATGCTAACGCGGTTTCACGCAGCGTTTTTGATGGAATAGTACCGCGCGTCACGCAAGCACCGCCGATCGAGGTTTCTCGTTCGATCAGTAAAACGCGTTGTCCGTTGCGTGCCGCGTGCAGAGCGGCGCCGTGACCAGCGGGACCACCGCCGATGATGGCGATATCGAAGTTGTGCGGATCGCTGCTCATGCGATCGATCCAATCATGCCCAGAACCATCGGGCGCTTTTCCAACAGCGCTTCCATTTCGTCCGGATAAAGATTCAGCGGCACCAACATTGGGTGCTCGCGTATCTGCGCCTCGGTCACCGTGCGATCGTCTTCCAGTAATAAGTGCGCAAGATCATCGGCTAAATTGGTCATCATCGCCGTTTGCGCCGCTGTGGTTGAGCGACTTGGAAAATGATGATGCAGAATGGTTTCGCCCAGCCGCGCTGGCAGGGACCAGCCATTGACCAGTGTGGAGCCGACTTCCGCGTGGCGCAGCGACATCAGTTCTGCGGCGGCTTCCGCTTGAAATGGCAGATTCGCTTCGGCATGCAGATCAACTAATTCTTGGAGTAAAACTGGCCGACCAACATCGTGCAGTAAGCCGCACAAAAAGGCCTCTTCAACATTCCACCGGCGGCTGCGCGCAATTTCTTGTGCGAAGGCAGCGGCGGCAAGCGAATGACGAAAGAGTTTTTTTACCGTCGCTTCATGGCCAGGCACGGCGAAGACTTTGCTTTGACACGAAATCACTAGGGCGATTTCGCGGACTTTTTTCATGCCCATGCGACTGACCACTTGATCGAGCGAAACCAATGGAGTTTTCGGCGCATAAAACGGTGAATTAGCCAGCCGCATCAAGTGTCCGGCCATGGCTTGGTCGCGTTGAACCAAGCTCGCCATTTTACGCATGTCGGCGTTGGGATCGCTGGACAGCGTGACTACTTGGCTGGCGACTTCCGGTAACACCGGCAATTCAAGCTGACCTCCGGTGATGCGTTCTTCGAGTTTCTTTCGCACTAATGGCGATAGCGTTGGTGGAGATAAGGTCGACGGCGTCGACGGCTTTGTCGGTGTAGGCGGCATAGGTGGCATAGGTGGCTTTGCTTCAGGCGTCATTGGGTTAGCGGTTACATACGCCAAAAAATCCCAAAGGGCAAATCCCGTGTTCCATGGCGCAACCTTTGGTGACTTTTGACAAGGTTGGGATCCTTGCCAATGGCGACGTGCTGCGACGTTAGTTCTTCAATTTTTTAGTTCATTCGCTGCCGTTGAGCGGGGCTGACGAGAACTCCGGGCGACTACTCTTTTCTCCGTAACTTTTTTCTCCGTAACTTTTTTCTTCGCAGCTTTTTTTTCCGCAAGATTCTCACTCGGCACCGGCAGGATGCCGGGAAGAGCGAGGAAGGATTCGCGTTTTACCACAGCGACAAAAGCGTCGAGGTGGCTAGCACCGTGGTCGCTGGCTCGCCGCAGGGCGTAGAGGTTAGTCCAAAGTCCGGCACGACCGAGCGGGCGAAGCTCCACATGTGGATTTTTTCCGGTCAAAGCCCAACTCGGCAGGGCTGCAATGCCTTGGCCGCTAGCGATCCATTGGATAATCATGGCGGTCAGCTCCGCCGTGCGTCGGCGGGTCGGAACGATGCCAGCGGGCTCAAGAAAGCGCGTATAGAGATCCAGTCGACATTCGGAAACTGGGTAAGTGATGACGGTCGAGTCAGAAAAGTCCTGTGGTTCGAGATACTTTTTGGTGGCGAGAGGACTTTGTCCCGGCACCACGGCTAAAATCTGATAGCGGAACAACGGATCGCTGATGACTCCCGTGCTGCTGCTGCGTTCGCTGGTAATAATCAGATCGACGGCACTCGCCGCGAGTGAGGGAAGCGGATCAAAGTTGGCGCCCATCCGCAAATCGAGGTCGATGTGAGGATGGGTGTTTCGATAAGCAGACATGGCCGGCACTAACCACTCGATACAGGAATGGCATTCCAGACTGATCAGGAGACGACCAGAAGTGCCTTGACGAATACGCGACAGATCTTCGATAAGCGCGGTCACCTGCGGTAGGATGACGGCGGCACCTTCGGCAAGTCTGGTGCCGGATTTGGTCAGAGAGATCGGTCGCCGATCGCGGTCAACCAGACGAGCGCCACAGGTGCGTTCCAGGTCGCTGATCAGATGCGACAGTGCCGATGGGGTGCAATGCAATTCGCGCGCCGCTATCGTGAGAGATCCCGTGCGAGCGACAGCTTGGATGGCGCGTAAATGGTGGACGTCGAACACATTCATCCTTTATGAGATGATCTCATGATAGCATGAGACGACTGCGCTGGCAACGCTGCGCGCTTCTCGGCACGCTCTCAGCATAACGCCCACGGAGCATCTATGATCACCACCGCCGTCCTTGGTTTCCCACGCATTGGCCCACACCGCGAACTCAAACAGACACTGGAGGCGCATTGGAGCGGAAAGCTTGACACTGCTGGCCTCATCGGTGCGGCGGTCAAACTGCGTAGCTCTCGTTGGATTCGGCAAAAGCATCACGGCATTGCCGTGGTGCCGAGCAACGATTTCTCGCTCTATGATCACATGCTTGATATGTGCTGTCTGGTGGGGGCGGTGCCTGAGCGATTCGGCCATGTCAGTGGCCCCGTCGATTTGCCGACCTACTTTCGCATGGCGCGTGGCAATACGGGCGTCGCCGCGCTAGAGATGACCAAGTGGTTCGACACCAACTATCACTATTTGGTGCCGGAATTATCTGCTGACACCCGCTTTGTTGCTGATGCAACCAAGCCCGTTACGGAATTCAAAGAGGCTTTGGCACTGGGCGTGCACACTCGTCCCGTCTTGGTTGGTCCAGTCACCTTTCTTTTGTTGGCGAAGCGTCTTGATGGCGGCGAGCTGTTGGAATTACTGCCAGCACTGTTGCTGGCCTATGTGGAAGTATTCCAAGCGCTGGCGGATGCTGGCGCGATATGGATTCAAATGGATGAACCGTGTTTGGTCACCGATCTTACACCCGCTGCCGAGCAAGCTTACCGCGTGGCCTATGCCGCGCTTGCCGCTGCCGACCCACGTTTGCGCGTGATGTTGACCACGTATTTTGGCGCAGTGGAACAGAACCTGCCGCTTATTTGCTCCTTGCCCGTCGACGGTCTGCACATCGATCTGGTGCGGGCGCCCGATCAGCTTGATGCCGCACTTTTAAGCTTACCGGATGACTGGCTGTTATCGCTTGGTGTGGTCGATGGTCGCAATCTATGGAAGACCGAACTTGATCGGGCGCTGGCGCTCGTGCGTCGGGCTGCACAGCATCTGCCAAGCCGACATCTTCAGGTGGCGCCAAGCTGCTCATTGATGCACGTGCCCGTCGATCTTGTTGAAGAACGGGATCTGGATCCACGCATCGCCACCTGGCTGGCTTTCGCGGTTCAGAAACTTGATGAACTTAGCCGCATCGTCAGCGGTGCCCTCGGTGGTGATGCCGCTATTGTCGAGTCGCTTGCTGCAAGCCGAGCGGTCCGCGCTGATCGCGCCGCTTCGTCAGTGGCTATCGATGCCGGTGTGCGTGCGCGGTCAACAGGAGTGCTTCCCGCTGATCTTTGCCGGCGTTCAGCATTTCCTGAGCGGGACGCTGTTCAGCGCCAACGCTTGGGCCTGCCAGCTTTCCCCACTACGACCATCGGTTCATTTCCGCAAACCAGCGAAGTCCGCCGCCAGCGCTCAGCCTTTAAGGCAGGGCGAATAGATCAGCAGAGCTACGATACTTTTCTGCGCGAAGAAACCGCGCGCTGCATCCATTTTCAGGAGGAGTGCGGCCTCGACGTGCTGGTCCATGGCGAGTTTGAGCGCAACGACATGGTGGAATACTTTGGTGAGTTGTTGTCCGGCTACGCTTTCACCAGCAATGGATGGGTGCAGAGCTATGGCTCGCGCTGCGTCAAGCCACCGATCATCGTTGGCGATGTCAGTCGGCCCGCACCGATGACCGTTGCATGGGCGCGCTATGCACAGTCGCTGACCACCAAGCCGATGAAGGGTATGCTCACAGGTCCGGTGACCATTTTGCAGTGGTCATTCGTCCGTGATGATTTGCCGCGTGATCAGGTCTGCCGCCAAATTGCGCTCGCCCTGCGCGATGAGATTGCCGATCTGGAAACCGCAGGCATTGCCATTATCCAGGTTGATGAACCGGCCCTGCGTGAAGGCCTGCCGTTACATAGCAGTGACCGTCATGCTTACCTGCGATGGGCGGTCGACTGTTTCCGCCTGGCCACCAGCGGCGTGCGCGATGAAACGCAAATACATACGCATATGTGCTATAGCGAATTTAACGACATCATTGGATCTATCGCTGAACTCGACGCGGATGTCATCTCCATTGAAACGGCCCGTTCACGCATGGAATTGCTCAATGCCTTTGAGCGCTTCGCTTACCCGAACGGCATTGGACCTGGAGTTTACGATATTCATTCACCAGCGGTACCTGAAGCGAAAGCTATGGCTGTTTTATTGCATCATGCGTGCCGTCGACTCAGTCCTGAGCAAGTGTGGGTTAATCCCGATTGTGGCCTCAAGACTCGCGGCTGGGCCGAGGTCGGCCCTAGCCTTCATCACTTGGTACAAGCCGCTCAGGCGATGCGTGAAGAAATCAAATCCGCTTCGTCATGATGTCATTCGTGCGTTACGTCGGCACGACCAAACGAAAACGCGCACCACCCAATGGCGCGTCGTCCACGGTTAACGCTCCGCCATGCAGCGATGCCACGGTGTGGGCGATTGCTAGGCCAAGGCCGGTGCCGTGATCTTTGGTGGTAAAGAAGGGGGTGAATATGCGCTGACGTTCTTCGCGTGGGACGCCTGGGCCATTATCATCGACGGTGAAAACCACTTGGTTGGCGTCGCGCGTGACGGTGACCAGCACGCGACCTGCGTGGTGGTTAGCGCCTTGAACGGCCTGCACGGCGTTCTGCACCAGATTCAGCAGCACCTGTTTGATTTGCATACCGTCGATGGAAACCACCTCAGTACCGCTGTGATCAACCAGGTCGAGCTGGACCGCAACCGCATCGGCCGTGACGTCCTGTCCAGCGCGAACCAGTTCCAGACAAGCGCTGGCGAGTTCACCAGGAACGACCGCACGCCGCTCGATGCGCCTGGGATTGGTAAATGCGAGCAACGCGCTGACCGTGCGGTTCAGCGTGCGTACGCCGTCAACAATGTGCGCAGCGAAACGATGACGTTTCGCGTCTTCGGGCGAGCCGCCATCAGCTGGCAGATCGCGCATTAAAAGGCTCGCGAAACCTTCGATGCCATTGAGGGGATTGCGAATTTCGTGCGCAACCCCAGCGGCCATTTCGCCGAGTTGTTTCAGCCGATCAGCGCGTTCCACCGATTCCTGCAAACGACGGACCTCGGTGACATCATCGAATACTTCGACCGCGCCGATCAACGTCCCATCGGGATGTCGCAGGGGAGCAGCGTGCGCCGAAAGAACCCGCAGACGACCATCGCGTCCGCGTATTTGGCGTTCATAAGCAGCATCAGGTGATCCTGCCAGAATCGCCAATAGCGGACTATCAGGAAATGCCGCGCGCCAATCAGAGCCGATCGAATCGGGCAAGGTCGCGCCCAACGCATCTTCGGCCGCGCGGTTACAATTGGTGACGATGCCCGTGCGGTCGATAGCGACCACGCCGCTGGCAACTGATTCCATCACCAGATTCAGCCACGCCGTCGTGCGATCGAGCGCAGCAACGTTCTCATGCAATTTGTGATTCGCCGCCACCAGCTCTTGCTGTTTCAGCACCAACACTTCTTCAAGACGGTTAATGCGCGACGAAAGCGCCGCCGTAGTTTCATCAAATAACCGCAGCGCGGCCTCGATTTCGGCAAGCTTCGGTGGCTGATGAGTGGTTGGCTGAAGGTCGGGCACGAGCGGGTTCTACCTCAGAGTGATCAACAGCGCACGCAGAAGTCGTGCCGCTTCTTCTTCTTCTTCTTCTAGTTACGAGCTACCAGCTACGAGCTACGAGCTACGAGCTA
The DNA here is from genome assembly GCA_043775355.1 of Planctomycetota bacterium. GTDB lineage: Bacteria > Planctomycetota > UBA11346 > UBA11346 > UBA11346 > BOG-1363. The sequence goes on along the minus strand of JAYVSL010000049.1, from coordinate 6,042 downwards.
CGAGCTACGAGCTACCAGCTACCAGCTACCAGCTACCAGCTACCAGCTATGCACAACTGCGAAGCTCGTAGCTCGAAGCTCGTAGCTAGGAGCTAAAAGCTAAAAGCTAGCAGCTATTCCCCCGCTGGCACAAAGCGCAATGCCACGGCGTTGATGCAAAACCGTTTGCCGGTTGGTGGCGGTCCATCTTCGAACACATGGCCTAAATGTCCGTCGCATCGCGCACAGTGAACTTCGGTGCGGACCACACCGTGCGCGTTGTCGACTTGGCTTTCGACGCGCCCGGCGATGGGCTGAAAGAAACTTGGCCAGCCGCTGCCAGACTCAAATTTGGTGGTCGAAGCAAATAATGGCGCCGCGCATCCAACGCAGCGGTACACGCCTTCACCGTATTTTTTTGCGGCCGCATACGTGCCGCAAAACGCTGGTTCAGTAGCGAAATTACGCAGCACTTTAAATTCTTCCGGCGTCAATCGCGCACGCCATTGCTCGGCGGTCAGCGTCAGTTTCTCACCTACGGGCGGATCGATCACGGGAACCTCCACCGGCTTAGCGACCGGAGTTTGTGGTTGTGCAGCAATGGCTGGAGGTGCTGTCGTCGGCACGGCAGTTGTTGAATCTGCGGAGCTTTGTTGGCCACAGCCGATGGCGACGAACAAAACGATCAGTAACCATAACCAGCAGATGGATTTAGTGGCGCGCATGTGACCTCCCCTGGGCAGACGTTGTGGGGTAACGTGGTGAGGCGAATCGTCACGCAAGCAAACCATCAGCGGCATTCGGCAACGCTGGCGGGCAGGATAAAGAATCAGCCATACTCAGGCGAACAGTTCGACCTGACCATCCATAACGCGGGCTTCGTAGGACGGGATGCAGACGGAAGGGTCGTCGAGGCATTGGCCGGTGCTGAGTTCGAAGGATTGTTTATAGATCGGCGAGGCGATTTTGGCGACGCCGCCTTTGTCGCCGACGATGCCGCGTGAGAGCACGAAGGCTTTGCTGAAGGGGTCGTAATTGCTGAGCGCGAAGATGCGCTCGTCAGTTCCTGGGCGGATGACGGCGATTTGTTGGCCGCGTACCAAGGCACAGACGCCGGTGCTGGGTAAGATGTCTTCAAGGGCACAGACCCGCGTCCAGGTGGCTTCGCTGGGAACAGCAGCGGTTAATTGAGCGGTAGCAGAGGCGGTGTTCATCAGTGAAATCCTTGGCGGTCAGGCGTCAGAAAGGGGCATTGAGCGATTGAGCGATTGGGCGATTAAGCCGGAATCAGCGTCGACATCAGTTCCGCTTTTTCGTCCCATGTCGCAGGACGTGGTTGGCCGCGTTCGCTGGTCTTTACCACGCTGGGATCGGCGTCGTCGCTGTTAATAAAGGCGCGGAACTGTTTGCGTTTTTGCGGATCGTTGACCGCTGTCTTCCATTCATCTTGGTAGGTGTTGACCACGTGCTGCATTTCGTTTTCTAGTTCAGCACAAATGCCGAGGTGATCGTCGATGATAACGCTTTTCAGGTAGTCGAGTCCACCTTCCAACTTATTGAACCACCAGGCGGTGCGCTCTAAACGATCGGCGGTGCGGATGTAGAACATCAGGAAGCGATCGGTGTAACGAATGAGGTCGGCTTCGTTCAGATCGGCGGCCAGCAATTGTGCATGTTGCGGTTTCATGCCGCCGTTGCCGCAGACGTAGAGATTGTAGCCCTTGTCGGTGGCGATAATGCCGAAGTCTTTGCTTTGGGCTTCGGCACATTCACGCGCGCAGCCGCTGACGGCGCTTTTAAATTTATGCGGAGAACGCAGGCCTTTATAGCGATTTTCAAGTTTGATCGCCAGGCCGACACTGTCTTGGACGCCGTAACGGCACCAAGTGGAACCGACGCACGATTTGACCGTGCGCAGTGCTTTGCCGTAAGCGTGGCCGGATTCGAATCCGGCGGCGATGAGTTCTTCCCAAATCAGCGGAAGTTGTTCGACACGGGCGCCGAACAAGTCGACGCGTTGGCCGCCGGTGATCTTGCTGTAGAGACTATATTTTTTCGCCACGGTTCCGAGCGCGATGAGTTGATCGGGCGTGATTTCGCCACCCGGAACACGCGGCACGACCGAGTACGTACCATCGCGTTGGATGTTGGCCAAAAAGCGGTCGTTGGTGTCTTGCAGCGGCGCGTGTTTTTTCTCTAAGATGTGCTCGTTCCAGGCACTGGCGAGAATCGAGCCGACGGTGGGTTTACAAATTTCGCAACCATCACCAGTGCCGTGCGCGGCGATCAGCGACGCGAAGGTCTGATGTTTATGCAAGCGCACCAAGCTATATAGTTCTTGGCGTGAATACGGGAAGTGTTCGCAGACGTGGTTTTTCACCTCAACGCCCGCTTTTTTCAGTTCATATTTCAAAATGTCTTTGACCAAGGTCACGCACGAACCGCAGCCAGTCCCCGCTTTGGTGCATGATTTAATTTGGCCGACTTCCGTGCATTGGCCGGAGGTAATCGCCGCGCAGATGGTGCCTTTGGTGACGTTGTGGCATGAGCAAATGGTTGCCGCGTCGGGCAAATGTTCCGGCCCCATGCCGGCCGGCTTGGCACCGTCGCGAAGGGGCAGAATCAGATCTTCGGGGTTGGGCGGCAGTGCAACCTTGTTGAGCATGAACTGATGGAGCGAGCCATAGCTCGAAGCATCGCCGACCAAGATGCCGCCGAGCAAGGTTTTGCGATCGGCTGAGAGCACGAGTTTTTTATAGACTTCATTTTTTGAGTCAGTGAACGCGACGACATGGCTACCCGGCGTGGTGGCGAAGGTATCACCGAAGGAACCGACATCGACGCCCATGAGTTTCAATTTGGTCGACATATCAAAGCCGGTGAAAGTCGCTGGTTTTGCTGCGGCAGTGATGGCGTCGACCGCCACTTTGGCCATGTGATAGCCTGGGGCGACTAAGCCGTAGATGCGGTTTTGATGCAGTGCAACTTCGCCGATGGCAAATACGGCTGGATCACTGGTGCGGCAATGATCATCGATCACCACGCCACCGCGTTGGCCCATCACCAAGCCGCTCGATTTTGCTAATTCATCGCGTGGACGGATGCCCGCGCTGAAGACCACCATTTGCGTTGGCAATTCACTTTTGTCGGCGAATACCAGTTTGTCGACTTTGCCATCTTCAGTTTTCGCAATGTGCGTCGTCGCTTTGGAAGTATGGACCTTCACTCCCAAGGATTCGATTTTGTTGCGCAATAACGCGCCGCCGCTGTCATCGACTTGCACCGTCATCAGGCGCGCAGCAAATTCGACGACGTTGGTTTGCAGGCCCATTTTTTTCAGCGCACTGGCGCATTCGAGCCCGAGCAATCCGCCACCGATGACCACTCCGGTGGTGCAGTTTGCTGCCCACGCCTTCATCGCATCCAGATCTTCAATCGTGCGGTAAACGAAACAGCCTTTGGCATCGTTGCCTGGGATCGCTGGCACGAAGGGAAAGCTGCCGGTCGCCAACACGATAAGATCGTAATTCAGCGTCACGCCTTTGGCTGAGGTGATGGTTTTGGCAGCGCGATCGATCGCGATGGCCTTGTCGCCCAGGTGAACGGTGATGCCGTTGGCTTGGTAATAATCCGGCTTTGACAACAGCGAGAGATCTTCCGCAGTTTTACCGCTGAAGTAGCTCGACAAATAGACGCGGTCGTAGGCGTAACGCGGCTCTTCGCAAAAGGTGATGATGTTGAACTGGTGAGCGAGTCCCGCTTCGACGGCGAGCTCAAGAAAACGATGCCCAACCATACCATTGCCGATGACAACGAGATTTTTTTGCGCAATCATGCAGCACTTCCTTGACGTCGGCGGGGTAAAAGTGCCTGACGACGATGCAGAGCATTTGATGTGCCGTACCAATACGCTGCACGGCGCTGCACTTAGACTCGCGAATGAGGGTACGTTGTCTTCAGCACCGTGCAGGCGCGCAAAAAAAGGTCAGCGAAAGGTCAACGGAGCTCAGCTGAGAGCGACGACGATCAGATTCCGCGAAGATCGGTAATGCGCGGCGCTTCTGGCCCGACAAAAGCTTCGGCATAGTCGGTGCCAGCCTGATGACCCCACGCACGACCGCGTGCTTCGATCCAGGAAAGAAAGTTTGGATCGGCGATGGAGGTCGTCGGTTCATTGCTGCCAGCGCGATGAAGCTGGCTGCCATAGCAAGCCACCGCTGCCATTTTGATGCGCCAATCAGCAGCGGTGAGCGGCACTAAAAAAGTCGGTGTGAGCGGTAATTCCGCTTCGTATTGCCATAAGCGAACATTCGCGATGGCTGGCGCAGCGCTTGAAGTAACCAGTTTATGAAAAGCGGCCGCTTTCACGGCGCCGCCAACCAACACGGCAAGCGCTTGATGATCAGGATGACGCGCGTGGCCGCTGATGCAGAGAACGGCCGTCGGACGATGACGACGGATCGCGTCAATCACCAGCAAACGCGCGGCAGGATCATCGCTCGGCACCGATCCGTCGACCAGCCCAAGATTCTCGCGCGCCGTTAGTCCCATAATGCGCGCGGCTTCAGCGGCCTCGCTCGCGCGAGTAGCTGGCGTACCACGACTGCCAAGTTCACCGCGCGTCGCATCGACCACCACGACGGTGGCTCCACGACGGACGTGGGCAGCGATAGTGCCGCCGCAATGAATTTCAGCGTCGTCAGGATGCGGTGCAAAAACCAAGAGATCGCAAGTCATGCGGCGCACCCTAGAGCCAGTTCGCCGCAGAGGGAGTCCCCGCGTGTGAGTGGGCTTTTATTCGGTGATTTTATCGATAATCGGAACGAGATACGAACGTTTCTTCATTTCGTGTAAGTCAGCTTCCATTAACTGCTCAATCGTCCACTGCTTTTCCTTGGGTTGCTGACGACGATAAATCCAGTCGGCAGCATTCCATACTAAGAACAGTTTTTCAGGTTTGATGTTTTCTGCACCCAGGCCGACCAAGCGATCGACGGAGGTGCGCACTTCGGGAACCGTATCAATTTTGCAGGTTGCTGCTTGGCGACGGCCAGCATCGAACGCGATGGACTCCCAGGTGGCGCCACCAGTGACGGCAAATAAACAGCCCCAGTAAAATGTCTGAGTAGCTTCCATCAGATACGAATCGTTGTGAGTGCCATCGAGCACGCCGCACAGCTCCGTCATTTCTTCGCCCCAGCGCGTCAGCAGTTTGGTTCGGTCGCCTTGAACCAGCAAGTCGAGGGTGCCGGATTTCTCGCCTTTGGCGATGACGAAATCACGGATTTCAGCAGCATTTGCTGCGAGTTGGTGATAGATGCGGAAGATGCGGCGGGGTGTTGCCATGGGGTAGCGCATCCTCTGGCGGTGTACCGTAAGACAAGCCCTTGTAGCTAACGTAGCTAACGGCTCCGCATCGAGAATGACGAACGGAAAGGCAAGTTGGCAGGACTCGAATCACGTATCGAGCGTACGACGAAACGCTTGTACGGCGCGACTTCGGAACGGCATCATCCGGATCAGCAAGAAAGCGGGCTGAAATTCCCAGTCGATCTCGCTGGTGAGGCGGTGATCCTTGCGGATGCAACAGGAACGGCTGAGGCTGATCAGAAACCAACGCCGACGCCATCAGACGCGACCGCAACCGTGGCAACGACTCCATCAACCGAAGGACGACATATCCTTTATGTCGCGTCCTTTATGTCGCGTCCTTTGTGTCGCGTCCTTTATGTCGCCTCCGCCGTTGACGCGTCAGAAGTACCACATGACGCGCAACGACCATTCGCTTGCCAATACACCCCAACGATCACGGCGTTCGATGCTAGCATCTACCGCCAGCGCGTGGTTCAGAGGAGCACGTAGGGCAGTGCTCCACGCCCACGCGTCGTCCTTTTCACCCAACACGTAGCCGGTGTAGCGACCATCGGCCATGATTTGCACGCCTGGCAGCGACCACACCGCACCCACCGTCGCGCTCGGGCCGACCGCCCACCCTTTCCCTTCATCGAATCCCCGCACATCGCCACCGACCAAGGCCCAGCACAACAGTTCATCGACCGGCTG